>DASYTI010000205.1 GCA_036002485.1 Candidatus Methylomirabilota bacterium
GAAGTCGGTTGCCCCGGCGGAGCTACTCGTCGCCCCGGATGAACTGCTCCAGCCGCGTCCGGGCCAGCTCGTCGGACCACTGCTCCGGCGGCGACTTCATCAGGTAGGCCGACGGGGCCGGGAGGGCACCCTTGAGCCCGCGGTCCATGGCGATCTTGCACGAGCGGATGGCGTCGATCACCACGCCGGCGGAGTTGGGCGAGTCCCACACCTCGAGCTTCAACTCGAGGTTGATGGGCTGGTTGCCGAAGCCGCGGCCCTCGAGCCGGATATGCGCCCACTTGCGGTCGGCCAGCCACGGCACGTAGTCGCTCGGCCCGATGTGGATGTCCGCGTCGGGGAGCTCGTGGGCGAGCTGGGAGCGCACGGCGTCCGTCTTGGATATCTTCTTGGACTGGAGCCGCTGCCGCTCGAGCATGTTGTAGAAGTCGGTGTTGCCGCCCACGTTGAGCTGGCTCGTGTGCTCCATCCGCACGCCGCGGTCCATGAAGAGCTTGGTGAGCACGCGGTGGATGATGGTCGCGCCCACCTGCGACTTGACGTCGTCGCCTACCACGGGCAGCGCGCGCTCCTCGAAGCGGCGCCGCCAATACGCTTCCCGGGCGATGAAGACGGGGATGCAGTTGACGAAGCCGCAGCCGGCCTCCAGGATCTGCTCGACGTACCACTTGGTCGCCATCTCGCTGCCCACGGGCAGGAAGTTGACGACGACGTCCGTGCGGGTCTCGCGCAGAATGCCCGCGATGTCCACGGTGGGGCCGGGGGCCTTCGTGATCAGCTGGGACAGGTAGTGACCGAGCCCGTCGTGCGTCATGCCGCGCTGGACGGGGACGCCCAGATGCGGCACCTCCCCGAAGCGCACGGTATTGTTCGGCTTGGCCCAGATGGCCTGGGAGAGATCGAGCCCGACCTTGTTGACGTCCACGTCAAAGGCCGCGGAAAACTCGATGTCGCCGACGTGGTAGCCGGCGAGACGCGGCCGCATCAGCCCCGGGATGAAGCCGTCATCGGGGGCGTTCTTGTAGTAGTGGACGCCCTGCACGAGCGCCGAGGCGCAATTCCCGACTCCCACAATGGCGACGCGTACGGATCCCACGTGGACCTCCCGGGTGAGATGGATTGGACCGGCGTAGTTTACCATAGCCCGCTAACCCGCCCGGCGGTTCCAACTCAGCTCTCGCCTCGCGACGCCCGGAGGCCGCCGCTCAGCTCGAACGGCGTGCCCGGGCGCACCCGCACTATTCGCGAACGCGCGTACAGCATCCTGGCCTCCCCCTGGTCTACTCAGCCCTCGCCCCCTGCGGGGGCAAGGGAAAAATGAATCCCTCTCCCTCGGAGAGGGAGAGGGCTGGGTGAGGGTGGCGTTGTCTCGCGAATAGCTCGGGCTAGTCGATCACGGGAGCAGCCGGGCGTGTCTTGAACGCGGAGAGCACTGCCATGCCGATGAGGACCCAGGTCGCCTCGCGGAGCCGGCGGACGAGCGTGGTGACCAGCCCGAGCGCACCGCCCAGCCCAAAGGCCGCGAAGATCGCGGCATTGCCACCCTCGAGCGCGCCGAGCGAGCCGGGGATCATGAAGGTCACGAACTTGACCGCGGTGCCGAACGCTTCGAGCACGAGGGCCGTGGCGAGCGTGACCGGCTTGCCGAGCAGGCCAAGGATGACATAGATCTCGAGGCCACCCACGGCCCAGGCGAGCGCGTGCAGCAGGGCCGAGCCGGCGATCCCGGCGAGGCGCTCGCGGTAGAATCGCCCGAGCCAGCCGTCGATGCGCGCGAGCATCTCGCGGTGGCCCTCGATCCCGCGGAGTCCGAGTCGATCGAGCAGCCAGGCGCCCCCACTACCGAGCACGCCCGCCCTCTGCGCCAGCGCGAAGCCGCCGGCGCCCGCGATTTCCGCTGCGAGCAGGCCCGTCATGACGTAGAGGAGGCTCCGCGGCGGCTCGAGGGCGAGCGCGAGCACCAGTCCCCCCGCGAGGAAGAGGGCCTGACCGATTACAACGGTGGTCTTGTCCACGATGACCGAGGCGAGCCCTTCGTCCAGCGGGAGATGGTCCCGCACCAGATAGGCCTTGAGTGGCTCGCCGCCGAGGGCAGCCATGGGCGTGGCGAGGTTGACCGCCTCGCCGGCCAGACGTGCGCCGATGAGGACGGTGAAGGGCACTCCATTGCCGGCGAGCAGAATGCGCCAGCCGAGGCTATCGAGGATCACGGCCAGGCTGAAAGGCATGAGGACCAGGACGGCGAGCCACCAGCCCAGTCTGTGGATGGCTTCCCACACGCTCGCCGGTCCCAGATCCCACACGAGCCACCCGATGAAGACCGCCCCCGCCAGGAGCAGGAGCACCCGCCTCCACCGTCCGGTCATCGTGCCGCGCGCGAACGACGGAGACGGCGCGCGCAGGTCACGGCGGGGTCGTCAGGGAGCGCTGCCCAGGGCACGGCGGAACCGGTCGCGGATCTCCTCGGGCGGGTAGGGAATCCTCGGTGCCGGCTTTTCCTCCGCAGTCACGCGCGCGAGGATGAAGCTCGGGCCTTCGCTCCGAAGCGCCTCGGTCAGCGCATCCGAGATGCCGCGCGCGGTGGCGACGCAGATGGCCCTCGCGTATCCCGCCGCCGCCGCCACCGCATCGAGACGCGTGGCCTGCCCGGGCGAGGGCTGTCCGCCCGTGGAGCCGTACACGCCATTGTCGAAGACGATGTGAACGAAGCGACGGGGGCGGCCCTGTCGCCCGGCATCGCCGATCATGGGCAGGATGCCCAGGTTCATGAGGAGATTGCCGTCGCCGTCGAAGACGACAATCGTGCGGTCGTCCCGGGCCAGGGCCGCCCCCAGCCCTATGGACGAGGCCAGGCCCATGGATCCGATCATGTAGAAGTTCTCGGGCCGATCGCGCACCGCGAAGGACTCGCGGCAGACATAGCCGTTGGCGTGCACGACGGGCTCTCCGCCCAGCGTGTCGATGGCCGCGTGCAGCGCCTCGGACCGGGAGATGGACGCGGCGGGAAGGGGGCCCAAGGTGGGGGCGATCCCGACCTCGATGGGTGCCTTGATCGCCTCGGGAACCTGATGGGAGCCCGTCTCGAGCAGGCCCGGCGGTACCAGCAGAGCCACCGGCTGGCTCAGTCTCAGCGATTCCGCACGCGCCCACCCGAGGTCGGCCGCGGCGCCGGCGGCCCCGAGCGTGCGATGCGGGATGTGGATCAGGTCCAGGAGGGCAGGGGAGATCTCGCCCATCACGATGTGCTCGGGCGCGTCGGCGCCGCCATGACCGCGCCAGGTCACGAGCAGGAGCGCGGGCAGCCGATAGAGGAGGGACAGCGAGACGAGCGCGTTGAGGCTCGTGCCCAGGCCGGAGTTCTGCATGATGACGGCGGGGGTACGGCCGCCGAGCCAGGCGCCCGCGGCGAGACCGACCGCGATGTCCTCGCGCACGGCTGGGATATACGGTGACCGCCGGGAGCGCGCGCCCGGTCGGCCCTCGAGCTCGGTGAGGAGGGCCTCCACGAGCGAGCAGGGCACGCCCGTGAAGAAATCGTAGCCGTGCTCGTCCAGAAGGTTCGCGAGGTCTTTGCCCGTCATGGCTCGGCGCCGCTTTGCCCACGGGTGAGCGTGGTCGGCGCTCCCCAGGCCCGCCGGCGACGCCTCGGACTAGTTCTTCATCTTCCTCTGTGCTTCTTCTCCCGCAAATTCGGTCTGCTTCGTCCTCATCTTCTCCACCAGCCCGTTGTAGCCGTTCGTCTGGATGATCTTGTTGAACTGGGTCCGGTAGTTCGAGACGAGGCTGATCCCCTCCACGCTGACGTCATAGATCATCCACCGGTCCCCGCGCTTGAAGAGCCGGTAGTCGACCGGCACTTCGGTGCCGTTCTTGGTCATGATCCTGGTGCTGACGGTGGCGAGATCGGCCTCGACGCGCTCGCCGCTGTAGACGATCTTCTCGCCTCCGTACAGCTCGATCTTCGAGATGTACGAGCGCTCGAGAAGGTCTCCGAAGAGGAACACGAACTCCGTGCGCTGCGGCTCGGTCAGAGGCTGCCAGTAGCGACCGAGCGACCGCCGGGCGATCTCGTTGAAGTCGAAAATCTCGTTGGCGATCTTGCGGACGGCCGTCCGACGCTCGAGGACCTTCCCGTCGCCCTTGAGGGCCGGACTGTCGAGGGTGGCCACCACGCGGTCGATGGCGCCTTTCAGCTGGTCGGTGGCCGCCCCCGCCACGGCCTCTGGCGCGGAGACGAGGACGAACAGGGCGGCGAGCCCGAGCCCCAGTGCGCGACGAACCCTCATCAGCCACCCTCCTAGACGGCGATGTTGTTGAAACACCTATCTAGACCTTGCCAAAGACATACTTGGACAGCAGCTCCTCCAGATCGATGGGCGGCTCCACCTCGGTGATCTTGCCCCCCGGCTTGATTATTCGGTCCGATCCCCCCGGGCTGAGATTGATGAACTTCTCGCCGATGAGTCCCCGGGTCTTGATCGACGCGATCGAGTCCTCGGTCAGCTTGACCCCGTTCCGGATCGACATCACCACGCGAGCCTGGTAGTTGGCCAGCTGGACCGCGCTGACACGACCGATCTCGACCCCGGCGATCTCGATGCTGGACCCGTTCTTCAGGCCGCCCGCGGAGGGAAAGTCGGCGGTGACGGTGTAATTGTGCCCCCCCACGAAATCGATCTTGCCGAGTTTAATCGAAAGCCAGCCCAATGCCAAGATGCCAAGCAGGACGAAGACTCCCACGGCCAGGTCCAGTAGAGAGCGTCTCATGAAACCCCTCCCTTTGCGTCATGCGGCATGATGGGTGCCCTCGACCTCCCCGTGGATGAACTGCTGCACGATCGGCTTCGGCGAGGCCTGGAGGCTGGCCGCGTCCCCCGCCTCGACGATGATGCCGTCGTGGAGCATGGCCACACGGTCGGCGATCTCGAAGATCTCGGGAATCTCGTGGCTGACCATGACCGCCGTGAAGCGGAACTTTCGGTGCAGGTCCCGGATGAGGTGATGGATGGTGTTGACGAGGATGGGATCGAGCCCGGTGGTCGGCTCGTCGAAGAAGACGATCTCGGGCTCGGTCACGAGGGCCCGGGCGATGGCCACGCGCTTGCGCATGCCGCCCGAGATCTCCGCCGGGTTCTTGTCGCCCATGTCCTGGAGCCCCACCTGCTCGAGCTTCTGCTCGACCCGCTGCGCGATCTCCGCGGGCTTGAGCTTCGTCTTCTCGCGCAGAGGGAAGGCGACATTGTCGAAGACGGACATGGAATCGAAGAGGGCCCCGCCCTGGAACACGACACCGTAGCGCCGGCGTACCAACTCGAGGGCCGCCCCCCGCAGCTTCGTGATGTCGACCCCATCCACGAGCACGGCGCCCGCGTCCGGGCGCATGAGGCCCAGGAGGTGCTTGAGGAGCACGGACTTGCCCCCGCCGCTCCGGCCGATGATGATCATGATCTCGCCCGTGGCCACGTCCAGGTCCACGCCGTTGAGCACGGCCTGGCGGCCGAAGGACTTGCGCAGGCCCTGAATTCGAATCATGAGAGCGGGATCACGGGAGCACCGAGCCCAGGAAATAGTTGAAGACGAGGATGAGCACGCAGGAGAGCACGACGGCCTCGGTGGTCGCGCGGGAGACGCCTTCGGCGCCGTGCCCGCAGTGGAAGCCCTTGTAGGTGCAGACCCACGGCACGAGGACCCCGAAGCAGACCGATTTCCAGAAGCCGACCATGACGTCCGACATGTCGGCGTAGGTCTGCATTTGCCCGAAATATGTCCCGGGCGACATGCCCAGCAGAATCACGGCCACCAGGTAGCCCCCGTAGATGCCGGCGACGTCGAAGATGGCCGTGAGCATGGGGAAGGTGATGAGTCCGGCCAGGATGGCCGGCACCACCAGATAGCGCACCGGGTTGAGGGCCATGACCATGAGCGCGTCGATCTGTTCCGAGATCCGCATGATGCCGAGCTCGGCGGTGAGGGCCGAGCCGGCCAGGCCCGTGACGAAGACGGCCGTGAGCACGGGGCCCAGCTCGCGCACGAGGGCGATGCCCACGGCTGGCCCCACGAAGGCCTCGGAGCCCACGCGCTGGAGGGTGAGGAAGACCTGCAGGCCCAGGGCCATGCCGGTGAAACCGCCCGTGAGGATCACGATCGTGAGCGATTTGAAGCCGATGAAGTAGATGCGCCCGGCGAGCCGGCCGAGCTTGAGGGGCGGAATGAAGACCAGGGCCACCGCCTCGCCGAGGAATCGCCCGAAGCGGCCCAGCGACTCGACGATGTACAGGGTAAGCCGCCCCAGCGCCTCGACGGGGCGCAGGGGCAGCGGCCAGGACTCCGGCCCGGCAGCTATGTCAGCCCTCGCAATCTACTCAGCCCTCGGCTCGCACCGTCGGTGCTTACCTCGAATCTACTCAGCCCTCGGCTCGCACCGTCGGTGCTTACCTCGAACGGCCACCACACGCGCGTGCCTGCGGCAGCTCGGCCGCCCCTCATCTCGAAAAACTCCCCTTCACGCCGTCGCGCCCCGGTACACGCCGAGGGCCCAGAGCGGGAAGTACTTCGCGTAGAGGTGATACTTGAGGTAGAAGACACGCGGGAAGCCGGTGCCATTCCACAGCGGGTCTTCCCACGAGCCGTCCGCCGTCTGCGTGTCGATGAGATAGCGTATGCCCTGTTCCACGGCCTGACCCTCGATCCGCCCTGCCGCGAACAGTCCCAGCAGAGCCCAGGCCGTCTGGCTCGGGATGGACTCGCCCTGGCCCGCCAGGGTCTCGTCGTCATAGGAGGCGAGCGTCTCCCCCCAGCCTCCGTCGGCGTTCTGACGCTGCTCGATCCAGGCGATGGCGCGCTGGACATAGTCGGCCGAGCAGTCTTCACCGATGGCCCCGAGCCCGCGCAGCACCGACCACGTGCCGTAGATGTAGTTGACGCCCCAGCGTCCGTACCACGCCCCCGTCTCGTGCTGGGTCTTGCGGATGAAAGCGAAGGCCCGCTGCGCGGCCGGGTGATCCGGCCCATGGCCGAGAGTGCCGAGGAGCTCGAGGCCGCGGCCCGTCAGATCCTCCGTCGAGGGATCGAGCAGCGCCCCGTGATCCGCGAAGGGAATATTGTTGAAGACGAGCCGGCTATTGTCGGCGTCGAACGAGGCCCATCCACCGTCGGATCCTTGCATCCCGACAAACCACGCCAGGCCGCGCTCCATGCACCGCGCCTTGCGCTCGGGGTCGAGGCCCTGGATCTTGGCGAGGGCCATCATCACCATGGCCGAGTCATCCAGGTCGGGATAGAAATCGTTGTGGTACTGGAAGGGCCAGCCTCCCGGCGGCACGTCGGGCCGCTTGACCTGCCAGTCCCCGGGTACCGTGATCTGCTTGTCCATCATCCACTCGCCGGCGCGGATGAGCTGGGGATGGTCCGGCGTCAGGCCCGACTCGATCAGGGCATTGGCGGCCAGCGAGGTGTCCCACACGGGCGAGACGCACGGCGTGTAGTGGAGCGAATCCGTTGTCTCGACGCCGAGATTCTCGATCTCCTTGATCTGCCCTCGGATGAGCGGGTGGTCCTCGGGATAGCCCAGGGTCCTGAGGGCCAGGACGGCATTGGTCATGGCCGGGAAAATCCCCCCCAGGCCTCCGGGCACGGCCAGGCGCTCCTCGAGCCAGCGCACGGCCGCCTCGATGGCGCGTCCCCGGAAGGGCCGCGGCCCCAGGCGCTCCCAGCCCTTGAGCGCGTCGTCCACGCCGATGAAGAGGTTCTTCCAGATGAAGCGCTTCGATGAGAACGGGCGAGGGATGCGCGGGAAGCGGAGGCTCGCGTGCTCGCGCGGCACGGGCCAGAGCTCGTCGAGCCGGCAGGACTCGGGCAGCCGCATGACGGGCTTGGAGTCCATGAGGATGAGGAGCGGCACGATGACCGTGCGCGACCAGTAGGACACCTCGAGGAGGTTGAAGAAGGACCAGCGGGGCAGCAGGATGATCTCCACGGGCATGGATGGCACGCCGCGCCAGTCGTATTCCCCGAAAAGGGCGAGGAGAATCTTGGTGAAGACGTCGGCCTGGACAGGGCCGCCGCGCTCGCGGATCAGCGCGCGCGCCGCCGCCATGGACGGATCATCGGCCGTCACCCCGGCGACCTTCATGGCGAAGTAGGCCTTGATGGTGGCGGACAGGTTGGCCGAGCCTCCGTCGTACAGGCTGTAGCCACCATCGGGGAGCTGACACTTCCGCAGGTACCGCACCATCTTGGCCTCGCGCTCCCGATCCGCGCGATCCAGCAGATGGCACAAGAGCAGGTACTCGCTCGTGATGGTGCTATTGGCCTCGGCCTCCCCGACCCAGTGTCCATCGGGGGCCTGGGTGGCCAGGAGGACGTCCCGGGCGCGGCTGATCGCGTGGTCGACTTCGGAGCGAATGGCGGTGGGCGAGGTCATGATGGGCGATGCATCCCCGGCGAAAACATCGCTCGATACTAGCACAGGCATGTGAGAGAGGGCACGCGCGAGAACGTTGGGCACTGGCTCGCAACTTGCCCCAGTGCCGGTGCCCGAACTCACCCACTGCAAACGTTGAAAGAGCGGGGTGATTCAGGGTAACGTGCCCTGCATGGCCCAGGACTGGGGAAGCATCGCCGGGCTTCTCGCCGGCACGGTCCTGCTGCGACCGTACGTCTTTGCCTTCCTCCTGGCTTTCCTGGTGGTGGCCGGCCGTGACCTTGGCGGGAGGCGGGCGACGGTGTGGCTGTGCTGGGGCTGGGCGGTGGCCTTCGTGGCCGAGTACTCCTCGACCCGCTCCGGCATCCCGTTCGGCCTCTACCACTACACCGGCTACACCGCCGATCGAGAGCTCTTCATCTCGAATGTCCCGCTCTTCGACCCACTCTCCTTTCCGTTCCTTGCCTATACCGCGTGGTGTCTCGCGCGTGTCGCCCTCGGCCCGGGCCGCCGCTGGGCTTCGGCGCTGCTGGGCGGCGCCCTCATGATGCTGGCCGACGTCGTGATCGATCCCATGGCCGTGGTCGGAGAGAAGTGGTTCCTCGGCAACGTGTTCTACTACGTCGAGCCTGGCTTCTATTTCGGCGTGCCGATGTCGAACTTCGTGGGCTGGGTTGTCGTCGGCTGGGTCATCGTGGGCGGCTGGCTCTGGATGGCGGGACGCTCACCGCGCCTGGGCTCGCCTCGGGCTGGAACGGCCCTGTACTATGGCATCGTGGTCTTCAACCTGGGCATCACGGCCTGGACGGGCGAGGGTAAGCTCTTGGGCATTGGAATCCTCCTCCATGTGGCCGTCATCATGGTACTCTACCGCCTGAACGCCATCTCGGCCGTCCGGGGTTGGGCAGTGGGCTCCCGCGGGGCAGCCCAGGCTACCGTCACCACCGTGACAGACGAAGGGGGTTCTTGAGTCGATGAGCGTCCCGATTTCCCAGATGGCCACGGTTACGGGGTATGTCGTCAAGCAGAAGCTCCGGGGCCGCACGCGATATCCCCTCGTGCTGATGCTCGAGCCCCTCTTCCGGTGCAACCTCGCGTGCGCCGGCTGCGGCAAGATCCAGTACCCTGCGCAGATCCTCAAGAAGCATCTCACCGTCGAGCAATGTCTGCGGGCCGTGGAAGAGTGCGGCGCGCCCATCGTGAGCATTCCGGGGGGCGAGCCCCTCATGTATCCCGACATCGACAAGCTGGTCGTCGAGCTCGTCAAGCGCCGGAAGTACATTTACCTCTGCACCAACGCCATCCTCCTCAAGGAGAAGCTCGATCTCTTCACCCCGTCCAAGTACCTGACCTTCAGCGTGCACATGGACGGCCTGCGCGAGGAGCACGACGATGCGGTGTGCCGCGACGGCGTCTTCGATCAGGCGGTGGACGGGATCAAAGCGGCCCTCCAGCGCGGCTTCCGGGTGACCACGAACACCACGCTCTTCGACGGCACCTCGCCCCTCCGGATGCGCGAGTTCTTTGACGAGATGATGACGCTCGGGGTGGAGGGGATGATGCTCTCGCCCGGGTACAGCTATTCCAAGGCGCCGGACCAGGAGCATTTCCTCCGGGAGTCCCGCACCCACCAGCTCTTCAGCGAGATGCTCTCGAATCCGAAGCGGCGCTGGAAGTTCAACCAGTCTCCGCTCTTCCTGCGCTTCCTCATGGGCAAGAAGGATTACGAGTGCACGCCCTGGGGCAATCCCACGTTTAACATGTTCGGCTGGCAGCGCCCGTGCTACCTCCTCCAGGAAGGCTATGCCGCGAGCTTCCAGGAGCTGATGGACAACACACGGTGGGAGAACTACGGCAAGAAGAGCGGAAACGACAAGTGCCGCGACTGCATGGTCCACTGCGGATACGAGGCAACGGCCGTCGACCACACGTTCAGCTCCTGGAAGGGTTTCGCGGAGACGGTGGCCGTCACCCTCACGGGCAAGCTGTAATCGCGATGAGTCTGGAAGGCTGGGCCCCGCAGATCAACGACTACACGTCCCTCAGCGAGGTGGTGGACTACGCCTTCGACTACCGGGGCAATACCACCATCGTGAAGCGGGACGGCAGCGAGCTCGTGGGCTATATCTTCAACCGCAACGCCGACGTGCCCGAGCCCTTCATCCAGTTCTTCGACGAGCAGGGCGAGGGCCCCTTCACTCTTCCCTACGCCGACATTGCCACCATCAAGTTCACCGGCAAGGACACCGCCGCCGGCAATAGCTGGAAGGCCTGGGTCGAGCGCAAGGAGAAGGAAAAGGCGCTCAAGGCGGCGGCCGCCGGGGCCGGCCCGCTTGGGCGCGATCCTCGTCCTCACGGCGGTTGAGCTCGAGGCCCGGGCGCTCGCCCGGGCGCTTCGGCTGCCGCGCCTCACGTCCTTCTCGTTCCCCGCCTTCGGGGATGCTCATCTTCGCCTCGCCCCCGTCGGTCTCGCGGCCCGCCTTCTCTCCGCGCGCTTCCCGGCCATGGTCGAGGGACTCGATCATCCTCTGGTGATCTCCGCGGGCGTCTGCGGCGCTCTCCACCCGGATGTAACCTGCGGTTTCCTCGTCCTGCCCGAGACGGTGATCGGCACGCTCGGAGAGCGATACCCGGCCACGGCCGCCCACCATCGTCGACACGCCGCCGCCTTCGCGAGCGCGGGGATGCGCTTCTCCACGGGCACGCTGGTGACCGTGCCGGAGGTGGCCGCGACGCCCGAGGCCAAGGCCAAGCTGCGGGCGGCGACAGGTGCCGTGGCCGTCGACATGGAATCCTCGCTCATCCTCCGGGCCGCCTTGGAGGCGGGCTGCCCTGGCCTCGTCCTCCGTGGGGTGTCCGACGACGCGAGCGACGGCCTGCCCCCCGAGCTCGCCGCGCTCCTCACGGCGGAGGGACGGGTGCTCAAGGCTCGCGCGGCGGAGGCCGTGCTGAGACATCCGGCGATATTGCCGAGGGCGCTCAAGCTTCGGCGCGTCACTCGGGGGGCGCTGGCCGCGGTGGCGGACGCCCTGCAGAGCTCGCTTGAATCCATGACGGCCGTCGAGAACGAATCCCGCTGATGGACGCGCTCGTCACGGGGGGCACCGGGTTCGTGGGCGCCAATCTCGTCCGCGAGCTCCTGGCCGACGGCCGCACCGTGCGGGTGCTGGCGCGACCGGGCAGCGATCGCCGTGCCCTGGAGGGCTGCCGGGTCGAGATCGCACACGGCGATCTGCTCGACCGGGACTCGATCCGTGCCGCGGTGAGGGGAGCACGGCGCGTCTACCACGTCGCCGCCGACTACCGTCTCTGGGCTCGGGACCCCAGCGAGCTCTATCGTGCCAATGTCGACGGCACGCGCCATGTCCTCGACGCCGCGGCGGAGGCCGGGGCCGAGCGCATCGTGTACACCTCGACGGTGGGCGCTCTCGGCATTCCCAAGGACGGCACACCAGGCGACGAGACGAGCCCCGTCGGCCTCGAGGACATGGTCGGGCCCTACAAGGCGTCGAAGTTTCTCGCCGAGCGCGTGGCCGAGGAGCGGGCGGCCCGCGGGGCGCCCGTGGTCATTGTCAACCCCTCGGCGCCGCTGGGGCCCTGGGACATCAAGCCGACGCCCACGGGGCGGATGATCGTGGATTTCCTCAAGGGCAAGATGGTGGGCTCGATCGACACCGGGCTGAATATCGTCCACGTCCGAGACGTCGCGCGCGGCCATATGTTGGCCGGCGATCGCGGCATGGTCGGGCAGAAGTACATCCTCGGCAATCGGAACATGTCGCTCATCGAGATCTTCCGCGCCCTGGCTGCTCTCACGGGCGTTCGCGCCCCGCGCTTCCGCGTGCCGTATGGCGTCGCCTGGCTCGCCGCCTTCTGCATGGAGGGCGCGGCGCGGGTCACGGGCGGCACGCCCGAGGTGCCGCTCAATGCCGTGCGCATGGCGAGGAAGCGCATGTATTTCAGCGCCGCCAAGGCCTTGCGCGAGCTCGGCCTGCCCCAGACGCCGGCGGAAGACGCGCTGCGGGATGCCGTCGCCTGGTTCGTGGAGCGCGGCTATGCGCCCCGGCCGGCCAAGGCCGCATGAACGCGACCAAGTTCGTCTCGAGGATCACGCGCAAGAGCCGCTCGAACTTCTTCTTCGCCTTCCTCACCCTCCCGCGCCCGCAGCGCGAGGCCATGTACGCGGTCTATGCCTTCTGCCGCATCGTCGATGATGCGGTGGACCTTGGGCAGGCGCGGGGACAGAGTCGTGTCGCTCAACGCGGGGAACTTGCGCTCTGGCGGGAGGAGATCCGGCGGGTCTACGAGGGCACGCCCGCGCATCCGGCGGCCGAGCGCCTGCAGGAGGCCGTGAAGCTCTTTGCCATCCCGCGCGCCGCCCTCCTCGAGATCATCGCGGGCGTGGAGATGGACCTCGAGCGCTCGACGTACGAGACCTTCGAGGATCTCTATCCGTACTGCTATCGCGTGGCCTCGGCCGTCGGGCTCTGCTGCATCGAGATCTTCGGCTACGCGGACACCCGCGCCCGCCAGTACGCCGTCGATCTCGGGGTAGCCCTCCAGCTCACCAATATCATGCGCGATGTGCAGCCCGACGCCCGCGCCGGTCGCGTCTACGTGCCGCAGGAGGACCTGCGACGGTTCGGCGTCAAGGCCGACGACCTCGCGGCGGGGCGGTACACGCCCGAGTTCGTCGAATTGATGGCCGCCCAGGCCGCGCGGGCCCGCACGTACTACGAGCGCGCGTGGGCGGCCCTGCCCCGCTCCGACGCCCGGACCCTCTTCGCGGCCGAGATCATGGGCCGGACCTATTTCGCGCTCCTCCAGACCATGGAGCGGCGGCGCTACCGTGTGTTCGGCGAGCGCGTGAGCGTGCCCACTCCCAAGAAGCTCGGCATCGCTCTTCGCTGCTGGACCCGCTCGCGCTGGGGAGAACGTGGGACGTGAAGGCCGCGGTGTACCGGGGGCGGGGCCGCCTCGAAGGGGCGACGCTGCCCTTGCCCCTCGCTGATCTCTACCATCGCGAGCTCACCCTCTCCGCCACCTACTCGTCATCGCCGGCGGAGCTTTGCGAAGCCTTTGCGTTGCTGGCCGCGGGCAAGATTCGCGTCGATGGGCTCATCACCCGCCGCCTGCCTCTCGGCCAGCGTGCCCAGGGCGTCGAGCTGATGCGGCGACACGAAGCCGTCAAGGTCTACATCACGCCGTGAAAGCGCAAGTCTTCCATGGGCCGGGAGATCTTCGCTTCGAAGAGCTCCCCATTCCGGAGCCGAGGGCGGGGGAAATCGTCGTCAAGATCGAGGCCGCCCTCACCTGCGGCACGGACGTCAAGGTGCTCCGGCGCGGCCACCCCGTCATGATTCCTCATGTCCCCACGGTCTTCGGCCACGAGTTCGCGGGCACGGTGACGCGCGTGGGATCGGGAGGGTCCGACGTGCGAGAGGGAGACCGCGTCGTCGCCGCCAACTCAGCGCCGTGCCGGGCCTGTCGCTTCTGCCGTGAAGGCCGCCACAATCTGTGCGAAGACCTCCTCTTCGTCAATGGCGCCTACGGGGAGTTCATCGCCTTGCCGCCCCGGCTCTGCGCCACCAATGTCGTGCGCCTCGGCGCATCCGTGCCGGCTCGCCGCGCCGCCTTCGCCGAGCCGCTGGCCTGCGCGCTCCTCGGGGTCGAGCGGGGACGCGTGGAGGCGGGCATGACGGTGACGGTGATCGGTCACGGGCCACTCGGCTGTCTCCTGGCCCTGTCTGCCGCGCAGCGCAAGGCCAGGGTCATCCTCATCGGCAAGCCCGGCTGGCGGCTCGAACGGGTGCGGGAGCTGGGCCTCGCCGAATGCCTCGAGAGCTCGGGGGCCCACGATCTGGTGGGCCAACTCCGCGAGGTGACGAGCGGTCGGGGACCCGAGGTCGTGATCGACGCCACGGGCCGTCCCCAGGTCTGGGAGCAGGCCGTGGCTGCTGTGGGGCGCGGGGGGACCGTGGTATTCTTTGGCGGTTGCGCTCCGGGCACCACCATCGCCGTGGACACGCGGCGGGCGCACTACGAGGAGCTGGCTCTGGTGGGAGCTTTCCACCACACCCCGGCTCTGATCCGGCAGGCCGTCGGGCTCCTCGAGTCCGAGAGCCTGGTGCCTGACGGTCTGGTCACTCACACCATGGGCCTCGAGCGAGTCCGCGAGGCCTTGGGGCTGATGGAGCGCGGAGAGGCGCTCAAGGTGCTGATCGAGCCATGATGAGACGTTACGCGCTGGGCTTGACCCTGGTCGTGCTCGCGACGGCAGCCGCTCCGATGACGGCCTCCGCCTTCGACGCCGAGCAGGAGTTCGCCCAGGGGACGAAGGCGATCGGACTGGCCCTGGGCGGCGGCGCTCAGAACAATGTCGAGAACCACGGGAAGCTCTCGGGCATCTCCTTCGTCAACGTCAATCCCCGGTTCTCGTACTTCTTCTTCGAGCCGTTCGGCCCGGCCATTCTCCGCGGCGCCTTCGAGGCCGGCCTGGAGGGCTGGTTCCAGTATTACCTCTCTCCCGAGGAGGCGACGGCCGAAGGGTTGAAGCTGACCTTCCGCCAGCACCTTCTCGGGCTGTCCCTCGGCCGCTTCGTGCCGTACCTCGAGGGGACGGCGGGGGCGGCAGGCACGAACCTCAAGGTGCTGGAGATCGACTCGCCTTTCACCTTCGTCCTCGAAGCCGGCCTCGGCATCTCCTACTTCATCACGCCGGGACTGGCCGTCAATGTCGGGTACCGCTTCCAGCACATCTCCAACGGGCACGTGTACGACAAGAACCGCGGCTTCAATTCGGACAGCGGTATCGTGGGCCTGACCTGGTATTTCAAGTAGACTGAGGGCATATGACCACCATCCCCCTCCAGGAAATCGTGCTCGCGGGCCCGCGCGGCTTCTGCGCCGGCGTGGACCGCGCCATCGATATCGTCGAACTGGCCCTGCAGGTGTGCCCGCCCCCCGTGTACGTGCGCCGGGAGATCGTGCACAACCGCCACGTCGTCGAGGCCCTTCGGGCCAAGGGCGCCCACTTCGTGGACGAGCTCGACGAGGTGCCCGACGACGCCACGGTGATCTTCAGCGCGCACGGTGTGTCGCCGGCCGTGCGCCAGGAGGCGCGGCGGCGCGGGCTGCGGGTGATCGACGCCACCTGTCCGCTCGTGACCAAGGTGCACCTCGAGGCCATCCGCTACGCGCGCGAGGGGTACAGCATCGTGCTGGTCGGCCACGCCGACCACGACGAGGTCGTGGGCACCATGGGGGAGGCGCCCGAGCGCATGTTCCTCATCGCGCACCCCGAGGAAGTGGACCGGCTCGACATCCCCGATCCGAGCAAGGTCGCCTACCTGACCCAGACCACGCTCAGCGTGGACGACACGCGCGACTGCATCGAGGCGCTGCGCCGCCGCTTCCCCAAGATCGCGGGCCCCGCCAAGGACGATATCTGCTACGCGACCCAGAACCGCCAGGCTTCGGCCAAGACGGTGGCGGGAGAGGTCGATGTCCTCCTCGTCATCGGTGCCGCCAACAGCTCGAACGCCAATCGGCTCGTCGAGGTCTCCACGGTGATGGGCACGCCCTCCTACCTCATCAATGACAAGAACGATATCAAGGCCGAGTGGCTGGACGGCTCGAAGCGCGTCGGGGTCACCGCGGGTGCCTCCACGCCGGAGTTCTTGGTCACCGAGGTCGTGGAGGCCCTCCAGCTGGCCGGCCGGGTCGCGGTACGCGAGGTCCACGTCGTCGAGGAGGATGTGCGCTTCGGGCTGCCGCGCGAGCTCGAGGACATCGCCCGCCAGGGCGGCAAGACCCTGCCCCAGCGGAGCGGCGCCGCGGCGGTGAGCGAGTAGCATGCACCTGGTGACCTTTCGCCGGGGCCGTGGCGAGCCCAAGGTGGGCGCGGTGTGGCTCGAGGTGGTGCTGGACCTGGCCGGCCTCGCCAAGGATCTGGCGGCCCAGCGCGGCGCGGTTCGCCGGGGACGCGGGGGCTTTCCCAGGAGCGTGCTCGAGCTCATCCAGGGCGGCGAGGCCGCGTGGGCCCTCGGCCGCGAGGCCTGGGACCATGGCAAGCGCCTCGTGGACCAGCAGGCCATCGAAGATCTGGCCGGACGCAAGCTGGCCTATCCCCTCAAGCGCGTCCGGCTGCTCGCCCCCATCCAGCACCCCGCGCGCAACGTCTTCTGCCTGGGCCGGAACTATGCCGACCACGCCGCCGAACGCGGCGCCGCCGTGCCCGAGCATCCCGTGTACTTTACCAAGCCCGGCACCGCGGTGGTCGGCCCGGGCGACGACGTGGTGCATCACGCCATCACCACCGAGCTCGACTACGAGGTCGAGCTGGCCGTGGTGCTCGGCACGGCGGGCCGGGACATCAGCCGCCCGGATGCCCTCAAGCACGTCTTCGGCTACACGGTGATCAACGACGTGACGGCGCGCGACCTCCAGAAGCGCCACACCCAGTGGTTCAAGGGCAAGTCGCTCGATACCTTCTGCCCCATGGGCCCCGTCCTCGTCACCGCCGACGAGATCCCGGATCCTCAGGCCCTCAGCATCTCGATGCGGGTCAATGGACAGGTGCGGCAGTCCAGCCACACCTCCAAGATGATCTTTCCGGTGGATCAGTGCATCGAGGTCCTCTCGCGCGGCATGACGGTGCTGCCCGGCGACATCATCGCCACGGGCACCCCGGACGGGGTGGGGGCCGCCACCGGCAACTTCCTCAAGGCCGGGGACCGCCTGGAGGCCGAGGTCGAGAAGATCGGCGTGCTCGCGAACAAAGTCGTCCGCCCCTAGCCAGCACCGCCAAGCGCGCGCTCCCCGCTGGAACACTCCGTGACGCTGTGGTAGCATCCCCTTTCACATCGTGCTTTCTCCTGCAGTCGAAGTTTCCCTACGCGACGGGGCCGAGGGGAGGCAGGCATGGCGACGGACATCTCCAAGATCCGCAACGTCGGCTTCGCGGGGCATGGCGGAGTCGGCAAGACATCGCTGGTGGAAGCCATCCTCTTCGCGGCCGGCGCCACCAACCGGCTCGGCAAGGTCGATGAGGGGACGACCACCACCGACTTCGATCCCGACGAGATCAAGCGCAAGATCTCGCTCGGCACCTCCGTGGCCTTCTGCGACTGGAAGGGTCACCGCCTCAACCTGATCGACACGCCCGGATATGGCGACTTCGTGGCGGACGCGCGGGCGGGGCTGCGCGCGGCCACCGCCGCCGTCATCGTCGTCGACGCGGTGGCCGGCGTGCAGGTGCAGACGGAGAAGGTGTGGAAGTTCTCCAACGAGTACGCCCTGGCCCGCGCCATCGTCATCAACCGCCTCGACCGTGAGCGCGCGGATTTCTTTCGCACCCTCGAGTCGCTCCAGAAGCGCCTCAAGGGCCGGCTGTGCCCGCTCCAGCTTCCCGTGGGATCGGAGTCCGGGTTCGCGGGCGTCGTCGATCTCGTGGCCATGAAGGCGCTCGTCACCGCCGACGGCAAGGGGAAGGAGACGGAGATTCCCGCCGAGGTCATGGACGACGCCAAGACGTGGCGGGAGAAGCTGGTGGAGGCGGTGGCCGAGACGGACGATGACCTCCTGGCCAAGTACCTCGAGGAAGGCGGCATCAGCGAAGACGAGATGGTCAAGGCGCTCGGCAAGGCCATCGCATCCGGAAGCCTCGTGCCCGTCCTCGCCGCTTCCGCCACCAAGGGCCTGGGTGTCCAGCCGCTCATGGACCTCATCGTCAAGGAGTTCCCGTCGCCCGCCGACCTGAGCGCCGTGGAGGGGACCGATCCGCGAACGAAGCAGGCGGTGACGCGCGCCGGCGACCCCAAAGCGCCGCTCTCCGCCGTCGTCTTCAAGACCATCGCCGATCCGCACGTGGGCAAGCTCTCGCTCTTTCGCGTCTACTCGGGCACCTTCAGGGCCGACAGCCAGGTGCTCAACGCCTCGCGCGGCGGCAAGGAGCGCATCGGGCATCTGGGCCATCTCATGGGCAAGACCCAGAAGGCCGTGGAGTCACTCGGCCCCGGTGAGATCGGCGTGGTGGCCAAGCTCAAGGACACCCTGACCGGCGACACCCTCTGCGATGAAGGCCAGCCGGTCATCCTGCCCGCCATCGTCTTCCCCGAGCCCTCCATCTCCTTCGCCATTCAGCCCAAAAGCCGCGGCGACGAGGACAAGATCTCCACGGCGCTCCATCGCATGGCCGAGGAGGATCCCACGCTCCATCATCACTATGATCCCGAGACGAAGCAGCTCCTCGTCTCCGGCATGGGCCAGCTCCACGTCGAGACGGTGGTGGAGCGGATGAAGCGCAAGTACAACGTGGAGGTCAATCTCCTGCCCCCGCGCATCCCCTACAAGGAGACCGTGAAGGGGCGCGCCGAGGTCCAGGGCAAGTACAAGAAGCAGACGGGCGGCCGGGGACAGTACGGCGACGTCTGGCTCAAGGTCGAGCCGCTCCAGCGGGGCGGCGGGTTCGAGTTCGTGGACGACATCTTCGGCGGCTCGGTGCCCCGCAACTTCATCCCCTCGGTGGAGAAGGGCGTGCGCGATTGCATGAAGCGCGGCATCTTCGCGGGATATCCCGTGGTGGACCTGCGGGTGACCCTCTACGACGGCTCCTATCACGACGTCGACTCGTCCGACATGGCCTTCCAGATCGCCGCCTCCATGGGGCTGCAGAAGGGCTTCATGGAGGCGCATCCGATCCTCCTCGAGCCCATCATGAATATCGAAGTCACCGCTCCCTCCGACAACGCGGGCGATGTCATCGGCGATCTCAACGGCCGCCGCGGGCGCATCGTGGGCATGGAGCCGGATGGCGAGATCGTCTCCGTGCGGGCGCAGGCGCCCATGTCCGAGATGCTGACCTATGAATCCTCCCTTCGCTCCATGACGGGGGGGCGGGGCGCCTACTCCATGGAGTTCTCGCACTACGAGGAAGTGCCGACCCACCTCGCCGAGAAGGTCGTGGCCGCCGCCAAGGCCGAGAAAGAGAAGGCTCATTGAACTTCGAGCTGAATACCGGCCGGGGCCGAAGGCCCAGGTCGGTATGAGGCGAGTGCTGAGTGAATCCTAGCTTCGTCTCCCACATCGAGTGCACCGTCTGCGGCCGGCGTCACGAAGCCGGCCGCCTCCTCACCGTGTGCGAAGGCTGCGGCCAGATGCTGGCCGTCCGCTACGACCTGCCCAAAGTCGCCGCCTCGGTCACCAAGGACGATCTCCTCCGCCGTCCGCCGGGCATGTACCGATTCCGCGAGATGACCCCGCTCGACCCGGGCGAGGAGCCCATCACCTTGGGCGAGGGCGGTACCCCCTTCCTGCCGCTGCCACGCCTGGCTCGCCATCTGGGCATGCGGCACCTCTGGG
>DASYTI010000206.1 GCA_036002485.1 Candidatus Methylomirabilota bacterium
TCAAGGCGATGCTGACCTATCCGATGAGCACGGGCCGCAACTTCGACGAAGTGCTGCGGCTGCTGGATTCCTGCCAGCTGACGGCGAAGCACAAGGTGGCCACCCCCGTGAACTGGAAGCAGGGGGAGGACGTCATCATCGTGCCCGCCGTCTCGGACGCCGATGCCAAGCAGGCGTACCCGGGCGGCTGGAAGTCGCCGAAGCCGTACATCCGGATCGTTCCCCAGCCGCGATAGACACGGCGACGCTCACCGGCGGTGGCCGCGTGGCTACCGCCGGCGAGCGGCTTCCCCCGCCGGGTCATCGTGGTGCCGAAGCTTCGTCCGGAAGACATAGGGAGCGCCGCGCATGGCCAACCGCACCCTGAAGATCGAGAACGCGCGGTACGTCCTGACCCTGGATGGTCAGCGTCGCATCATCCGTGACGCCTCCATCCTCGTGGAGGACGGCCGGATCCGCCGCGTGGCCAAGGCGGCCGAGCTGGCCGCCCTGCCCGCCGACCGCGTGATCGACGCCCGACGGCTGCTCGTCACCCCGGGCTTCGTCAACGGCCACATGCACATCAGCTACGCGCACGCCGTCCGCGGGATCTTCCCCGACGAGCTGGCCAGCCCCCTCGTCCACGTGTTCGCCCTCCAGGAGGCCATGACCGAGGAAGAGGAGTATCACACGACCTTGCTCGGCCTCGTCGAGCTCCTGAAGAACGGCACGGTGTGCTTCGTGGATCCGGGCAGCACGAAGTTTCCCGACGCGTGTCTGCAGGCCTACGAGGACTCCGGCATCCGGGTGATCCTCGGGGAATGCGTCACCGATCAGGACGCCCCCTTCAAGCTGCCCCGCTACGCCACCGGCGAGGCGGTCGCGCGGACGGCGTCCTTCGTCGAGAAGTGGCACGGGCGGCTCCAGGGCCGCGTGCGGGCCTGGGCCATGCCCTTCTCGCCTGAGACCTGCAGCGGGGAGCTCTTGCGGGCGCTCAAGCGCGTGGTGGACGAGCGTGGCACGGCCCTGACGCTCCATCACGGCAGCGGCCCCAAGGCGCGCCAGGAATACGCTGCTCGCCATGGCCGGCGACCGACGGAGTACCTGGAATCCCTCGGCGTGGTCGGACCCAACGTCGTCCTCGCGCACGCCCTTGGCCTGGACGACGCCGAGATCGACTGCCTGGCCCGCACGCAAACCGCCGTGGTCATGTGCCCCGTCACCGCCGCCAAGAGCGGCCGCGGGGTGCCCGAGCACGGCCGGATGCCGGAGCTGCTGGCCAAGGGCGTCAAGGTCGCTCTGGGCTGCGACTCGCCCAACAACTCCAACCACCTCGACATGGTCCGCGCCATGAACATGGCGGCCATCCAGTACAAGGACGCCCGCCAGGACTTGCGTCTCATCCCCGCCGAGTCCGCTCTCGAGATGGCCACGGTGGTGGGCGCGCAGGCCTTGAACGTCGGCGACGACCTGGGCTCCATCGAGCCGGGCAAGCGCGCGGACTTCGTGCTGTTCGATACGGAGAGGCCGGAGTGGCAGGCCCTCTTCAATCCCGTCAACAACCTCGTCTACAACGCCGACGGCCGGAGCGTGCACACGGTGGTGGTGGACGGCCGCGTCGTCGTGGAGGACCACCGTCAGTCCTTCGTCGACGAGGGCCGGCTCTTCGCCAAGGTGCAGGAGATCGGCGAGGGCCTGCAGGCGAGGACGGGCATCACCTTTCCCCGCTCGCGCTGGCCCATCGTCTGAATCACCGAGCGCGAGGCGCTGACCTGAACCACCGTTCCGGAGGCACGTCATGAAATTCGGTCTCTACAGCTCGATCGCCAATCCGCCTCGGGGCGAGAATCTGGACCGCTCCATCGACGAAGTCATCGCCGAGGCCCAGCTGGCCGAGGCGAGCGGCTTCGACTCGTGCTTCTTCGGCGAGCACCACCAGGACAAGGACGGCTTCCTGCCCTCGCCGCTGATCGTGGCCACCGCGGTGGCCTCCCACACGCGCCGGCTCAACGTCGGCACCTCGGTGATCCTGCTCCCCCTGCATCACCCGGTGCGCGTGGCCGAGGACGTCATCACGCTGGATCTGGTCTCCAAGGGCCGCGTCATCCTGGGGGTGGGCATCGGCTATCAGCCCGCCGACTTCCGCGCCTTCAACGTGCCCATGGAGCACCGCGTGGAGCTCTTCGAGGAGGGCGTGGAGATCATCCGCAAGTGCTGGAGCGGGGAGCCATTCTCCCATCGCGGGAAGCACTACACGCTCGAGGACGTGCAGATCCGCCCGCGGCCGTTCCAGCAGCCGTCGCCGCCGCTGTGGATCGGGGCCAGCGTGCCCGCGGCCATCCGTCGCGCGGGCGTCCTCGCCGACGCCTTCGTGGCCACGCCCAGCACCACGCTGGACAGCGCCGTGAGCCAGGTCGAGGCCTACCAGGAGGCGGCGCGGAAGTCGGGACGGACGCCGCGGGTGGTCTTCATGCGCGATGCGTGGGTCGCGCAGACCCGGGGGGAAGCCGAGAGCGTGTACGGCCCCGAGGTCATGACCGCGTACCAGTACTACTGGCAGAACCGGCTGGCGGAGTTCCGCAATATTCCGCCGGGCACGGAGTTCACCCTGAAGAATCTCGCGCCCCATCGGCTCATCGTGGGGGATCCCGAGACGTGCGTGCGGGAGTTCCATCGCTGGAAGGAATCGACGGGAGCGGAGTATTTCCTCCTCCGCCTGCGCCACGCCCATTCCGGCGGCCCCTCGCACGACAAGATCATGGCGGCCATCAAGCTCTTCGGCGACAAGGTGCTGCCGCACTGCCGCTGAGGCGCCGCTCGATCGCTCCTGGCCTCAGAGGCCGTACAGCTCCTTGGCGTTCTCGCAGAGGATGTGCCGCCGGGTCGAGGGGCCGACCGCCTTGAAGTTGTCCTCGATGGCTTTCTGCGATTCCGGCCACGTGCTGTCCGGGTGCGGGTAGTCGGACGCCCACATGACGCGGCTCTCCCCGAGGGTGTCGACGACCCGTACGCCCACGTGGTCGGTCTGGAAGGTGGCCCAGATCTGACGCCGGAAGTAGCCGCTCGGCGGCATGGTCAGCTGGAGTCCACCGTGGGTGCGCCAGTACTCCTCGGCGTCGAGAAACTTCCGGTACGTGTCGTCCATCCGCTCGAGCATGTAGGGCAGCCATCCGATGCCCGTCTCCGCGAGCACGATCTTCAGCGTGGGAAAGCGCTCGCACGCCCCGGAAAAGATCACGGCGGCCAGCGGCTCATCCATCTGCAGGGTGGCGCAGGCCACCCGGACTCCGATATTCCCCGCGGTCGTCGCCTTCGGGCCGCTGTCCACGGTCGTGCGCAGCCCGCCGCCCAGGTGAAAGCCGATCGGCATGCCCGTCTCCGCCCCCGCCTCCCACAGGGGCTCCCAGTCCTCGTCCCAGAGCGGTCGCTCCACGCGGGCGGCCAGAAACATTCCCGTCCGGAGACCGATCTGCTTGAGATAGCGCACCTCGTCGGCGGCCTCCTTCGCGTCATCGATCGGAATCAGTCCCGCCCCCACGAAGCGCGCGGGCGCCGTGGCGCAGAACTCGGCGAGCCAGTCGTTGTAGGCGCGATAGCACACGCGCCGCAAGCCGGGATCCTTGATGAGCAGCGGCACGATCGGCCCGTACATCACGGTGGCGTCGACGCCGTCGCGATCCATGTCCGCGAGGCGCAGGGCCGTGGTGGTGGGGCGCAACACTCCGGGCTCGAGCACGCCGCCCCGCTCCAGCGCCGAGCGTCGACCGCTGAGCGCGCCCACGCCGCCCCGTCGGCCCCCCCACGCTTCCCATCGATCGTCGCCGCAGACCCAGTACGGCCCATCCGCCGTGTCGACGACGCGGGGGGCGCGCTCACGCCACTGGGCGGGCACCCTCTTCTGCCAGAGATCCTTGGGCAGCCACGGCATGTCGATGTGATCGTCCGCCGAGATGATCCGGTATTCCATGACCTCTCCTCCCTCCATCACGCGATGAACGCCGCCTCGTGGCGATCCGCCTCTGGTCGGCGGGTTCTCATGATGCGCCAATCGGGCCGGACGGGCAATCAGGATGTCGTAGCGCCGAGGTCCTCGTCAGCCGCGCTTCTTGCGGGCGCGGAGGTCGATGGCGCCGGGGCGCAGGCGCGGGTCCTCCCCTCGGGGGAAGATCTGGGCCTTCTGCACTTTCTGGGTGCCCGTGGTGGGCAGGCGGTCGACGAAGAGGACCCAGCCCGGCGCCTTGAAGTAGGCGAGCCGGCCGAGACACCAGCCCGCGAGCTCTTCGGCCAGGCGCGCGTCGGCCGTCGAGCCGGGCATGGGCACCACACAGGCCATGACCTCCTCCTCGCGGATCTCGTCGGGCACGGCGAGCACCGCTACCTGCGCGACGGCTTCGTGGGCCTGCAGGCACGCCTCCACCTCCGCCGCCGCGATGTTCTCGCCGGAGCGGCGGATGATGTTCTTCTTGCGATCGACGAAGTAGAGCATGCCGCGGCCGTCCCGACGCACGACGTCGCCCGTGTGGAACCAGCCGCCGCGCCACGCCTCCTCGGTGGCCTCCGCGTTCTTCAGATAGCCGGCGAAGAAGCCGTGGCGTGGGCCTTCGGGTCCGCTCCAGCGGATGAGGAGCTCGCCCTCGCCATCCACGGGCAGCTCGCCGTCACGCTCGTCGACGACGCGGGCCTCGAGGCCGCCGTGGGGCCGTCCGAAGGCGCGCGTGTGGACCTCGCGCGGCTCGAAGCGATCGGCCAGGATGCGGCCCGTCTCGGTCATCCCCCAGACCTCCACGAGAGGGAAGCCGAAGCGTTTCTCGAAAAGCTCGTGAAGCTCGGGCTCGACGCCCGCGCCCAGGCCGAACTTGATGCGATGCCGGCGCTCCTCGGGCGCAGGCTCCTGGTTGAGGAGGAGCGGAGGCATCACGCCGAGATAGTGAATGATGGTCGGACGCGAGGCGTCCACTTCGGGCCACCAGCGGCGCGGGCTGAAGCGCTCGGGCAGGATGACGCAGTTGGCGGTGAGGATGGCGCACGTCGCCGTCACCGCCTGGCAGTTCATGTGAAAGAGCGGCAGCGGATTCATGAAGCGCTCGCGCCCGTGCTCGATGGCAAGCC
Organism: Candidatus Methylomirabilota bacterium; assembly: GCA_036002485.1. NCBI lineage: Bacteria > Methylomirabilota (SeqCode) > Candidatus Methylomirabilota bacterium. Next base: position 5,089 of record DASYTI010000206.1, read on the forward strand.
GCCCGCCCAGGTCGCGGTACCAGGCCCCGGCGTTCAGATAGTAGAAGTTGGTGAGGATGCAGCCCTTGGGCCGTCCCGTGGTACCCGAGGTATAGAGGAGGCCGCACTCGGTGTCGAGCCCGGGCGCTCCCGCACGCGGGGCCGGTCTCGCTTTGGGAAGCTCGGCGGGCAGGGCCTCGGCATCGACCACGGGCAGCGGTGTCTTTCGTTCGCGCGCCACCGCCTCGAGGACGCCGACGCGTGACGAGATCGTCACCGCCAGCTCCACCTCGGAGTGGTCCATCTGATACAGGAGCTCGTCGTGGCGATAGTCGGGATTGATGGGGACGATGCCCACGCCGAGCGCATTGAGGGCCAGATAGTGGAAGAAGAACTCCGGCCGGTTCTCGAAGAGGAGGGCCACGCGATGGCCGTGGCCATGGCCGGCGGCCGCGTAGCGCTCGCGCAGGGCCAGCGCCTCGGCGCGAACCTGCGCGTAGGTGTACTCGACACCGGCGGGATGATAGGCGCGCCCGGGGGATGGTGGCGCGCAGAGGAAGGCCTGGTCGGGCGCAGCCTCCGCGGTGGCCAAGAACGCGTCGAAGACCGTGCTTGGCGTCGAGGCTCCGCGCGTCACCGCCCGCGCTACCGCCGCCGGCGGCGCCGGCGGGGCTTTCGATCGACTTCTTCAAGAGTCGTAACGCGTGCCTCGAGCCTCAAGACCCGGTCTCCGAGGCCGTCGCTCCGCCCCGACTGTTCGCCGAAACGCTGGTGCGATAGCTCGTTAGAAAGGGCCATGGCCTCCGCGAGCCCGCGCATGTCTGCACGAAGCGATTCGGCAACCACATCGAAGTGCCGGCGCGTCTCGACGGCGGAAGTCTGGATCCGCTCGTCGACGTAAGTACGCGTCTCGGCGGCGGAGATTTGAATCCGTTCGTCTACGTAGGTACGCGTCTCGGCAGCGGAGGTCCGAAGCTGACCGTCTATGTAGGCGCGGGTCTCAGCGGCAGAGGCTCCGATGGCCCCATCGACGAAGATGTGGGTCCTGTCTTCGCTCGAGCGGAACTCGCCGAGCAGATCTGCGCGCAACCGGTCGATGGCGTCACGCGTTTCCGGGTCCACGGCCCAAGTCTCGCCGCGCTCGCGCAGCTTGTCAACGTCGCTGGGTGGATACGTCGACGCCAGGCCGAGCGCCCCCCACTTAAAGGAGGGGTGGGCGAGGAAACAATCCGGCCAAAACCTTGGCCAAAACTTTGGGAAGTCGGGCGTGTCATAATCGGGGGGAGAAACCTCATTCACCCGAGAGGAAAGGCCCCGAACCATGGCGACTGAGCCCAGTGCCCTCGAGCTCAAGATGGACCCGGCGAACCTCTATCGTGAGGACAGCTTCACGGACCGGCGGATGGGCTTGATCCGTGTGCTCACGCCCGTCAAATCTGACGGGCTGACCGACGCGAGCCGCAAGGTTGTCTATATCGGGGAGGCGCAGCTGCTGACGGCCGCCGGGCCGCTGCCCCTGAGCTTCGAGATCGAGGCGGCCTCGCTCGGCGAGGCCGCCGAGCGCTTCGGCGACGGCGCCAAGGCCGCCGTGGAGCGCGCCATGCGCGAGCTCGAGGAGATGCGGCGGGAAGCCGCCTCGTCCATCGTCATTCCCGGTCGCGATCCGCTCGGATTCGGCAAATCCGGCCCCATGCCCGGCGGCGGCAAGCTCCAGTTCCCGTAACCGGGCCCACGAGCACCATCCACCCTTACATCCGAGGTAGGCCATGGCTGAGCCGACGAAAGTGCGGTCTGCGAGAGAAACCGAGCTGCTGGAGCGGGCCAGGAAGCGCCTGCCCGGCGGCGTGCTGGGCACGTACAAGTACGCGTCCGATGCCGCCTTCGTGGTCAAGCACGGCAAAGGCTCGAAGATCTACGACATGAGCGGGCGCGAGTACATCGACTACGTCCTGGCCTCGGGCCCGCTCGTCCTCGGCCACGCCCATCCGGCGGTGGTGGCCGCGGTCCGCGAGCAGATCGAGGGCGGCAGCACGTACTTCATGGTCAACGAGCCCATCATCCAGCTCGCCGAGGAGATCTGCGAGGCCATGCCGTGCGCCGAGCAGGTGCGCTTCACCTCCACGGGCTCGGAGGCCACGTTCTTCGCCCTGCGCGTGGCCCGCACCTATCGCCAGCGTGACAAGATTCTGAAATTCGAGGGCGGCTACCACGGCGCCCACGACTACTCGATGATGAGCTCGGCCCCGCGCGCTCCCAAGGCCTTCCCGGCGCCCGTGCCCGACTCTGCGGGCATTCCCCACTCGATCGAGAGCGAGGTGCTGATCGCGCCCTTCAACGATCTCGGCACGGTGGAGGGCATCATCGCCACCCACGCCGATGAGCTGGCCGCGGTGCTCGTCGAGCCGCTGCAGCGCCTGGTGCCGCCCCAGCCCGGATTCCTGCAAGGGCTGCGCGAGATCACCCGCCGCCACGGCGTGCTCCTCATCTTCGACGAGGTGGTGACGGGGTTCCGCCTGGCGTATGGCGGGGCCCAGCAATACTACGGGGTCGTACCCGACCTCGCGGCCATCGGCAAGATCGTGGGCGGCGGCTTTCCTCTCGCCGCGGTGTGCGGCTCCGAGGAGCTGATGCGCCCCTTCGATCCGGAGTACGACGGAAAGGGAGACTTCATCTCCCAGTCGGGCACGCTGAATGGCAACCCGATTGCCGCGGTGGCCGGTCTCGCCACCCTCGCCGAGCTACGCAAGCCCGGCGCCTACGAGACGATTCATGGCACGGGCCGGCGCCTCATGGCCGGATTGACCGAGCTCGTGGGCAAGGCGAGACTGCCCGGGCAAGTGGTGGGTGAGCCCGTGTGCTTCGACGTCCTCTTCACCGACGAGCCCGTGATCGACTACCGCGCGGTCCAGAGGGCGGACGGCGCGCTTTCCCGGACCTTCACCACCGAGCTGATCAAGCGCGGGGTGGTGAAGAACAACCAGAAAATGTACATGTCCCTCGTGCACTCGCCCGAGGACGTGGCCAAGACGCTCGAGGCCTGCGAGGACGCCTTGAAAGCCTTGCCCAGGAAGAAAGCGCGGGAGTAGTCGCGACCCCTCGAGCGGTTGCCCCCTCACCTACTCAGCCCTCGCCTCGTCGCCCGAGGCGGGCGTCTCGGCTCGAACTGCGGCCCTCTCCCCCGATGGGGGAGAGGGATTTGTTTTGAGAGGTCAGCCGGGCAGGACGGCGACCGCGGAGATCTCGATGACGGCGCCTTCGCGCAGCAGGCCCTTGACGATGACACCCGTGGCCGTCGGGTAGCGGCCCTTGAAGAGCTCGCGCCGCACGCCCGCCGTCCGCGCGTAGTTCTCGGTGGTGGTGATGTAGTCCGTGGTCTGCACGATGTGCTCGAGTCCGCCGCCCGCCGCCTCGAGCAAGCGCTCGAACTTCCGGAAGATGACGCGCGTCTGCTCCACGATGTCGCCGGGCGCCACCACCTGCCCACGCTCGTCGGTGGCGGTAGCTCCCGAGAGAAAGAGAAGATTGCCCGCGCGCACCGCCGGGGAAAACGTATAGCGCTCCGGCCACGGAGTGGGCCCCGTGATCACCTCGAAGGTGGTCATGCTCGCTCCTTGGCGTGCGCGGGCGACGTGGGCCGGCGCAGCAGAAAGCGCTGGATCTTTCCCGTCTCCGTCTTGGGCAGCTCCGTCAGAAACTCGACCTCGCGCGGGTACTGGTGCCTTCCCACCCGGGTCTTGACGATCTCGACGATCTCCTCCGTGAGCCCGGGATACGACCGTCCTCCGGGCTTCAGGACCACGAACGCCGCGACGATCTGTCCTCGCAGCGGATCCGGCCGGCCCACCACCGCCGCCTCCGCGACGGCAGGGTGGAGAAGAATGGCGCTCTCGACCTCGAAGGGCCCGATCCGGTAGCCCGCGCTCTTGATCACATCGTCAGCTCGGCCTTCGAACCAGAAGTATCCGTCGCCATCGCGTCGACCGAGATCGCCGATGGTCATCCACCCGCCCCGATGAGCTTCGCGCCACCGCGCCTCGTCTCGCCAATAGCCGAGAGCGTAGTACCCTTGGGGATCCTGGCGCATGGCGATATGCCCGACTTCCCCTCGCGCGACCTCGCGACCTTCGTCATCCACGATGGCCATCGTGCATCCGGGAAACGGGAGACCCATGGAGCCGGGCCGCACTTCCATCTCGAGCGCGCTGCCGTTGCCGATGGGGAGGCCGAACTCGCTTGCGCCGTAGTGGTCCATCACGGTGACGTTCCAGCGGTCCTGGAAGAAGCGCACCACCTCCGCGTTGAGGGGCTCCCCGCAGCTGCTGACCCGACGCAAACGGACGGGTGCGCGTCGGAGACAATCCGGGGGAAGCGCCATGATGCCGCGGAGCACGGTCGGTGTGGTGGCGAGGTTGGTGACACCGTCGCGGGATAGACGCTCGAGGCAATACTCGGGCGAGGGCGGCCCCTCGTGGCACGACACGGTGGTACCCATGGCCAGGGCAACCATGTAGCAGACGAGGCCGTAACCCCAGCCTGGATCGCCGGTCGGCCAGAAGACGTCGTCTGGACGAAGGTCAACGCCGTAGAGCATCCACGGATGCACCGCGGCCACGAAATTGGCGGCGATCTGCACCCCTTTGGGAGCGCCCGTGGAGCCGGAGGTGTAGAGCAGGACGGCGGGATCGTCCCGTCGACGCACCACGGGTGCCACGCGATCGGGCGGTCCCCCCACGGCGGCCCCGAAGCTCACATCTCCCTCCGGGAGCGGGGCGCGGCCGGCGATGGTGACGATGGGGGCGCCGCCCGGCAGCGGCGCCGGCACGCGCGGTCGGTGTTCCCACTGCGTGCACAGGACCTTAGCCTCGCTGTGCCTCACCCGGAACTCGATGGCGTCGGCGCCGAAGCCGGTGAAGATCGGGACGTAGACTCCGCCAGCCTTCCACGTGCCGAGTATGACGGCGATCGTCTCGGAGATGCGAGGCAAGAAGCCGGCCACGCGATCCCCCTCGCCCACGCCGTGAGCGCGAAGCCAGCCGCAGAAGCGCGAGCTGAGCTGGCTGAGCTCCTCGAAGGAGCAGGTTCGCGAGGCGCCGTCCTTGCCGTGCCAGCGCAGGGCGGGGCGGCTCGCGCCCACGTGGCGATCCACAATGGTCCCGGCGAGATCGATAGGAGCAGAGGGCTCCCACTCGAGCGATCGAAACGTGTCACTCCAGCGGAACCCTCGACATGCCTCGAGGTAGCTCGGGCGCCTCATCGGCAGCGCAAGAGATACACGTGGTGGCCCTCGAGCACGGTCTCGCTCTTCTGGTTCACCATGGCAATCCGCAGGCGCAGGATCCCGCGCTCCCCCTTGCGCTCGAGGGCGGCCACCTCGAACTCTGCGTGCACGGTGTCATTGAGGAGAACCGGCTTGAGGAAGCGACAGCCCTGCTCCAGGAAGGCGATCATCGAGGCTTCGAGACGCGGGGACATCGGTGAGCCGCCCAGCGCCGACATGGCCATGACCAGGAGCCCGTGGGCTACCCGGGCGCCGAAGCGCGTCCGGCTCGCGTACTCCTCGTCGTAGTGGAGCGGGTGGTTGTCCCCCGTCAGGCCAGAGAAGAGGAGAAAGTGGGCGTCACCCAGCGTGCGGGCGGGGCTGCGGAAGCGATCGCCGAGCTCGAAGTCGTCGAAGTAGAGCTGCCCGTCCTGGTCCATGGCTGCCCGGCCATTCTAGCAGGAAGCCGACGGCCACTTGACCCCGCGCTCGTTTTTGCCGATGCTTCGGCCTGAGATGGACATGGAGAAGCAGGCTCAGGCCGCAGCCGCCGCCGTCGACACTCGGGAGCTCGTCTCGCTCCTCCAGCAGATGGTGCGCATCCGCAGCTACTCCGCGGGCGGCGAAGAGGGCACCATCGCTCGCTTCATGCGTGACTATCTCGCCAAGCTCGGCCTCGAGGTCGAGCTCCAGGAAGTCCAGCCCGACCGCTTCAACTGCATCAGCCGGATGCCGGGGGCGGGCGGCGGCACCAGCCTCATGCTCAACGGCCATCTCGACACCAATCCCGCGGGCGAGGGCTGGACGAAGGATCCCTTGGGGGGCGACGTCGACGACGAATGCATCTACGGGATCGGCGTGTCCAACATGAAGGCCGCGGACGCGGCCTACGTGGCGGGGCTTCACGCGGTGCAGCGGGCGGGAATCCGGCTCCGGGGGGATGTGATCCTGGCCCACGTCGTCGGCGAGCTGCAGGGCGGCGTGGGCACGGTGCACATGCTCGAGCAGGGCGTCCGCGCCGACCGGTTCGTGGTGGGGGAGCCGACCGACAACTCGGCGCTCACCCTGCACGCGGGATCGCTCGAGGCGGAGCTGACCGTGCACGGGCGAACGCGGCACCTCTCCAAGATGGAAGAAGGCGTCGACGCCATCGCCAAGATGTTCACGGTCATCCCCGCCCTCAACGCCATGTCTTTCTCGGGACCGGATCGGGCGGACTACCGGGGGCTCCGGCGCGTGGGCATCGGCGTCATCCGCGGCGGGCTCGGGCCCGAGTACCAGGACTGGCGGCCCTCCCTCCTGGCTGATCGCTGCTCGATCAAGTTCTCCGCGCGCTACAGTCCGGGGCAGACGCCGGAGATGGTCGCCGAGGACATTCGGGCGCTCATCGCGCGCATGCAGAAGGACGATCCCGATCTGGTGGCGGACGTGCGCCTGAACCAGAGCGGGCAGCGGATGCTCATGGGACCCTTCGAGGTCGCGCGGGACGCGGACATCGTGCAGACCGTCGCGCGCGCGCATCGGGAGGTCGTCGGGGAGGAGCCGAAGATCGGGGACGTGGCCCCATACAAGTTCTACGGCACCGACGCCGCGCACCTGTCGCGGGCGGGAATGACGGGGCTGGTGTACGGGCCGGGAGGCAAGTACAACACCATGCCGGACGAGCGGGTGGAGCTACGCGATCTCTTCAACGCGGCACGCGTGTACGCGCGCGTGATCGTGGAGACGTGCGCGTGAGATCTGAGGGGGAGGATCGACCATGACCCATACTCGGCGTGACTTCCTTCGCCGCACGGCCATCGGCGCCGGCCTCGCGGCTCCCCTCGCGCAGACCCTGGCCCGTCCCTCCGTGGCGCGGGCCCAGGGCGACAAGCACGGAGGCACCCTGCGCATCAGCGCTACCTTCGGGCTCAGCACCATCAACCCGGTGGCCCACATCAGCGGGGCGGAGTGGCTGGCCACGCGCTGGCTCTACAACAACCTCACGCGGCTCAACATCAAGCGCGAGGTGGTGCCCGACCTCGCCGAGTCGTGGGCGGCCTCCGAGGGCGGGCGCGTGTGGACCTTCAAGATGCGGCGGGGAGTCCAGTTCCACATCGGACGTGAGGTCGTCGCGGACGACGCGGTGGCGACCATGCAGACCATCCTGGATCCCAAGACGGCCTCGCCGTACCGCGGCGAGATCGGCCCCATCGAACGCGTCGACGCCATCGACAAGTACACGGTGCGCTTCACGCTGCGGGCGCCCTTCGCCGACTTTCCCGCCATGATGACGCTGCCCGTCGCGCGCATCGTGGCCCGCGAGGGGCTGGCCGACCTCAAGGCGCTGGCCGCCAAGGAGTTCGGCTCGGGGCCCTTCCGGCTGCGCGAGTTCGTCCCGGGCGACCGCGTCACCGTGGAGCGCTTCCCGGGCTACTACCGCAGCGGGCTGCCCTACCTCGACGCGGTATCCCTCAAGATCTTCCCCGAGCCGACGACCGAGCTGACGGCGTTCAAGGGGAAAGAGACGGACGTGATCTGGGACGTGAGTCCGGACCTGTTCTCACAGGTCGCGGGCACGCCCGGGGCGGACGCCATGGCGGTGTCTGGCGGCACCTTCGCCAACGTGATCCTGCCGTCGGACAAGCCGCCCTTCAACGACAGCCGCGTGCGCGAGGCCATCAAGTACACCGTCGATCGCGCGAAGATGCTGGCCGCCATCCATGGCACGCACGGCGAGCTCGCCAACGACCATCCCGTCTCCTCCGCGTACACCTTCTACTCGCAGCTGCCCCTGCGCACCCCCGATATCAACAAGGCGAAATCGCTCCTGCGCGAGGCCGGCCACGGGGGCGGGATCTCGTTCAAGATCTCCGTGGCGGGCTCGCCGCCCATCCGCGAGCAGGTGGCCGTCATCCTCAAGGAGATGGCGAAGCCGGCGGGCTTCAACATCGACGTCGAGGTGCTGCCCTATGACCGCTACCTCGCCCAGGTGTGGAACAAGGGGGTGCCCTACGTCGGCTTCTACGCCACGCGGCCCACCGCGGACACCATCCTCATGAAGCTCTACCATCCCAAGGAGGGGCTCGACGAGGGGCGGTGGGCGCCGTCGCACGCGGAGGCCGTGAAGATGCTCGAGCAGGCGCGCGAGACCCTGGATGTCGCGCAGCGGCGCCGGCTGTACGCGCAGTTCCAGAAGATCGCCCGCGACGACGGGCCGTTCATCATCCCCTTCTTCCGCAACGAGCTGAGCGGCAAGTGGGCCTACGTGCGGGATTTCCGGCTGAATCCGAGCAATTTCGAGATGGACCTCGAGGAGGTCTGGCTCACCGCCGACGCGCCGCGGAAAAAGGCCTAGCCTGGATTGTTCGCAAGACAACGCCACCCTCACCCTGCCCTCTCCCTCTCCGAGGGAGAGGGATTCATTTGATACCTCTCCCCCGCGGCGGGGGAGAGGGCAATTCGAGCTGAGTAGACAAGGGGGAGGCCAGAATTGGGTGCGCGCGCTCTTGAATAGGTCGGGCTAGCCCGGGAGCTTGTGAGCTTCTACGTCGCTCGACGGGCGCTGTCGATCGCGCTCGTCCTCGTCCTCATCTCGCTGATCGTCTTCGTGGCCATCCACGTGCTGCCGGGAAGCGCGGCCACCCTCATCCTGGGCGAGTACGCCACCCCACAGAGCCTGCGCGCGCTCGAGCGCGAGATGGGCCTCGACCGCCCATTCGCCGTCCAGTACGTCGCGTGGATCGGGGGCGTGGTGACGGGCGACTGGGGCTATTCGCTCGCCATGAAGCAGCCCGTCACCGCGATCATCGGGCTGCGGCTGCGCAACTCCGCCCTGCTCGCCGGCTTCGCTCTCCTGGCCGTGGTCCTCGTCGCGATCCCCCTCGGCACCCTCGCCGCCCTCCGGCGCGGCCGCGCGCTCGACTTCGCGATCCTCACGGCCTCGTACGTCGGGATCTCCGTGCCCGAGTTCGTCACCGGCATGGTGCTCATTCTCGTGCTCGCGGGGCCGTCGCTTCATCTCTTTCCGACCGGCGACTACGCGCCCCTGGCCGCCGGGCTGCGCACGTGGCTCTCGCACCTGGTGCTACCGGCCCTGACCCTCACCCTCGTCCTGATCGCCCACGTGCTCCGCCAGACGCGCTCCGGGCTCGTGGAGGTCCTCCAGTCCGCCTACGTGAGAACGGCGCGGCTCAAGGGGGCGACCGAGCGCCGCGTCGTCGTGCGCCACGCCTTGCGGAACGGGCTCCTGCCCGCGGTGACGGTGATCGCCCTCGACCTCGGCTACCTCATGGGCGGCATCGTCGTGGTGGAGGAGGTGTTCGCGTATCCGGGGATGGGGCGGCTCATTCTCTACGCGATCCAGAACCGCGACGTGCCGCTCCTGCAGGTATCGATCCTCATCGTCGCCGCCACCTACGCCTTCGCCAACTTCGCGGCGGACATGGCGTACGCGTGGCTCGATCCGCGGATCCGATTTCAATGACCACCCTGGCGGGGGCTGTCCGCGCGAACCCGCCCCTGGCCATCGGCACCCTCATCCTCGCCTGCGTGCTCGCCCTCACCGTGCTCGCGCCCTTTCTCGCCCCGTACGGGGTGGCCGAGCAGAGCATTCTCGATCGCCTCCAGCGGCCAGGCGCGAGCCACCTGCTCGGCACCGATCAGTACGGCCGCGATCTCCTGACCCGCACGCTCTTCGGCGGGCGCACCGCGCTCTTCCTGGGACTGGGCGCCGTCGCCCTCGGCCTCCTCCTCGGCGTGCCCATCGGCCTGGCCAGCGGCTATGCGGGCGGGCGGACCGACGAGGTGGTCATGCGCGTGGTCGACGCCTTCCTCTCCTTCCCCGCTCTCCTCATGGCCCTCATGATCGTCACCGCGCTCGGAGCCAGCACCGCGCATGCGCTGCTCGCCATCGGCGTCGCCAATGCCCCCGGCATCGCTCGCATCGTGCGAAGTCAGACCCTGGCCGTGACGCACGAGGAATTCGTGGTGGCCGCACGCGCCCAGGGCGATTCGCATGCCTACATCATGTTCGGCGAAATCCTGCCCAACCTCCTGCCCCCCATCGTGATCGAGGCGAGCATTCGCGTGGGCTTTGCCATCCTCGCTTCGGCCAGCCTGTCCTTCCTCGGCCTCGGCGTCCAGCCGCCCACGGCGGATTGGGGGTTGATGATCCGCGAGGCGCGCCAGCACATCTTTCTCTCACCCTGGCCGCTCCTCTGTCCCGGCCTCGCGCTCGCTCTGACCATCGTGGGCTTCAACCTCTTCGGCGACGGCGTTCGTGATCGCCTGGCCGGGCGTACGTGATGTCGCGGCAAACGCCCGAGCCCGCTCTCCAGATCGAGCGGCTATCCGTGAGCTTCGAGACGCCGCGCGGCGAGGTCCAGGCGCTCCGCGATGTCAGTCTCGAGATCGGGACCGGCGAGGTCTTCGGAATCGCGGGCGAGTCGGGCTCGGGCAAGAGCACGCTCGCCTTCGCGATCATGCGCGATCTGGCGTCCAACGCGAGGGTGGTCGGCGGCGCCATCCACTTCGCGGGCAAGGACCTCCTCGGCCTGGCCCCGGACGCCCTCCGGAGCATTCGGGGCCGGCGCATCGCCATGGTCTACCAGGACCCGAAGTCCGCCCTCAACCCGTCGATGCGCGCCGGGCAGCAGATCGCCGAGGTGCTCGAGATCCACGCGCTTGCCTCCCGGGCGGGCGCGGCGGCGCGCGCGCTCGAGCTGCTGGCCCTGGTCAACATCCCCGACCCATCGGCGGTCGCCCGCGCCTATCCGCATCAGCTCAGCGGCGGCATGCAGCAGCGGGTGGTCATCGCCATGGCCCTCGCGGGTGACCCAGCCCTCCTCATCATGGACGAGCCGACCACGGGGCTCGACGTCACCACGCAGGCGCGGATCCTCGAGCTGGTGGCCGGCTTCAGACACAATATCGGCGCGGCCATCCTCTACATCAGCCATGACCTTGCCGTCATCGCCCAGGTGAGCGACCGGGTGGGCATCCTCTACGCGGGCGAGCTGGTGGAGGCGGCGCCGGCCGCGCGGCTCTTCCGTCGCCCCGCGCACCCCTACACGAGCGGCCTGCTCGACGCCCTGCCTGATCTCGACCTGGCGCGCGCCTTCCGGCCGATCCGCGGCCGGCTCCCGGACCTCACGCACCTGCCCGAGGGCTGCGTCTTCGCGCCCCGCTGCGACTTTGTGGAGGATGCCTGCACTCGCGGGCAGCCTCCCATGGTCACCGTCGGCCCGGCGCACGCGGCACGCTGCCTGCGGTGGGAGACGGTGATCGCGACCCCGCCCACCCCCCAGGCGCGGCGCGCCGCCCTTCCATTGCCCGAGATCGCCGCACCTGTCGCGAGTGTCGAGAGCCTCACCAAGCACTACGACGAGCCGGGCGCCCTCACGCGGTGGCTGGGACTCGCGCGTCCACCCGTGCACGCGGTCGACGACGTGACGTTCGACGTCCGTGGCGGTGAGGTCCTGGCTCTCGTGGGCGAGAGCGGCTGCGGCAAGACCACGCTCGGTCGCCTCCTCCTGAGACTGCTGCCCCCGACCTCCGGCGCCGTGAGCATCCGCCGTCGGCAGTCCTTTGCTGAGATCACGAACGACGCGGAGTTCCGCCGCGTGGTCCGCGTCGTGTTTCAGAACCCCGATTCATCGCTGAACCCCACCAAGCGCGTCGCGGCCATTCTCGAGCGTCCGCTGGCCATCCAGGGCGTGCCACGCCCGGCGCGCCGGGCCCGGGTCCGCGAGCTGCTCGAGGCCGTGCGCCTCGACGCCGGCTACCTTCGTCGCTTGCCTCGCGCGCTGAGCGGAGGAGAGAAGCAACGGGTGGCCATCGCGCGCGCCTTCGCCACGGGGCCCGAGCTGGTCGTCCTGGACGAGCCGCTCTCCGCGCTGGACGTGTCGAGCCAGGCCTCGGTGGTCGATCTCCTCACCGAATTGCGGAACCGGCTCGATGCGACGTACGTGTTCATCTCGCACGACCTGAGCCTCGTGCGCCACTTCGCCGACCGCATCGGCGTCATGTATCTCGGCCGCCTGGTGGAGCTAGGCACCATGGACGAGATCTTTGACCCGCCGTATCACCCCTACACGCGGGCGCTGCTCTCCTCGATCCCCGTGCCCGATCCGTCCGCGCGGGCGGTCACGGTCAGGCTCGAGGGCGCCGTGCCGAGCGCCCGCCGCCCACCGCCCGGCTGCCGCTTCCACACCCGCTGCCCGAGCAAGCTCGGTCGTATTTGCGAAGAGGTCGAGCCTCCCCTCCAGCGCGCGGACGGCACGCACTGGCTCGCTTGTCATATCCCGCTCGACGACCTGCGGCGCGAGCGGCCCGTTCGACCGGCCCGCGACTCAGTTTGAGCGCTGGCACTGGGGCAAGTTGCGAGCCAGATCAACTCAGCTCTCGCCTCGGGCTGCGCCCTCAGCTCGAACGGCCACGCGCGAGCGGGCCGGCAGCCCGAGGCGTACGTGGGTGTACGTTGAGGGTTGCTGGCCCGCTCGCAACGTGGCAGTTCGAGCTGAGCGGCTCGGCCGCGAAGCGAGGGCTGAGTGGATCTGGCGAAGTAAATTGACCCAGTGCCGGTGGCGCCCACGCCTTGCGCCCTGCCGCACCCGCTGCTAACATCGGCGCCCACCATTCCAGAGGAGGCGCTCAATGCGCAGGCATGTCCGCTTGATCATGATCATGGCCGTCGCGCTCTTCACTGCCCTGCACTCCACGCCGTCTCCGGAGACCGAGGCCCAGCCCAAGCGCGGAGGCACCCTGGTCATGCTGGTGCAGCCCGAGCCGCCGACGCTGGCCTCGTATCTCTCCACCTCGGGGCCGATCGGGCAGGTCACGGCCAAGGTCTACGACGGGCTGCTCGAGTACGACTTCAACCTGAACCCGTTGGCGAGCCTGGCCGAGTCGTGGCAGGTGGCCGCGGATGGGAAGAGCGTCACCTTCAAGCTGCGGCGAGGCGTGCGCTTCCACGACGGCAAGCCGTTCTCGAGCGCGGACGTGAAGTTCTCGGTGATGGAGGTGCTGAAAAAGGTGCATCCGCGGGGGCCCAACACCTTTCGCTCGGTGACCGACATCGAGACGCCGGACGAGGCGACGGCCGTGTTCAAGCTGGACCAGCCCGCGCCCTATATCCTGCGGGCGCTGTCGGGCTACGAGTCACCCATGCTCCCCAGGCACCTCTTCGAGGGGCAGGATCCGAAGAGTGCTCCGAATGCCAACAAGCCCGTGGGCACGGGGCCCTTCAAGTTCGTGGAGTGGGACAAGGGGCAGTTCATCCGGCTCGACCGCAATGACCAGTACTGGAAGCCGGGGCAGCCCTATCTGGACCGCATCGTGGCGCGCTTCATCCCGGATCCCTCCACGCGCTCGGCGGCCATGGAGAAGGGGGAGGTGCACTTCGCGGCCTTCGACGCCATCCCGTTCGTGGACGTGAACCGCCTGAAGGCTCTGCCCCACATCGCCATCACCCTCGAGGGCTATTCGATGGTCAATCCCATCACGCTCCTCGAGATGAACAGCAAGCACCCGCCTCTGGACAAGAAGGAAGTCCGCCAGGCCATCGCCTACGCGGTGGACCGGAAGTTCATCATCGAGAATATCTGGTTCGGCTTCGGCCGCCCCGCCACGGGCCCGCTCAACGCCAACTTCGCCAAGACGGGACTGTACACGAGCGAGGTGCGGCGCTATGACACCCCCGACCGGATCGAGCGGGCCAACAGGCTTCTCGACGCGGCGGGGCTCAAGCGCGGGGCCGACGGCATGCGCTTCAAGATCATCCACGACATCCTGCCCTACGGCGAGCAGTGGCAGCGGCTCGGCGAGTACATCAAGCAGGCCCTCGGCCAGATCGGCATCGACGTCACCCTGCGCCACGAGGACGTGCCCAGCTGGCTCAAGCGCATCTTCACCAACTACGACTTCGACCTGACCTCGGACTTCTACTACAACCTGGCTGATCCCGTGCTGGGCGTGCACCGTCAGTACCTGACGGATCAGATCCGCCAGGGCACGGTCTTCGTCAACAGCACGCGCTACTCGAACCCAAAGGTGGACGATCTGCTGAAGTCGGGGACGATCGAATCCAACCCGGCCAAGCGCGCCGCCCTCTACAAGGAGTTTCAGAAGACCGTGGTGGACGACAGCCCCATCGTGTGGCTCTTCGACATGCAGTTCGTCAACATGTCCAACAACCGCTTCCAGGACATCATCACGAGCCCGCTCGGCGTCTACGGTAGCTTCGACCGGGCCTGGCAGAAGCCGTAGCGCCGGTATCTGGTCGCCGGCTCCGCGGGAATGGCGGGCGGCGCTGCCCATGAGTCCCCGCGTCCGCTACGTCGCCCGCCGGCTCCTCCACGCCATCCCCATCGTCCTGGCCATCGTGGTGCTCAATTTCTTCCTGCTGCACCTGGCCCCCGGCGATGCGGCCACCGTGCTGGCGGGCGAGGCGGGCTCGGCCACGCCGGAATACATGGCCCAGCTCCGCGCGCGCTTCGGGCTCGACCAGCCGCTCGGGCTTCAGCTCTGGGCCTATACGCGGAACATCCTCACGCTGAATCTCGGGTATTCCTTCCGTCACGACCAGCCGGTCTTCACGCTGATCGTGGCCCGGCTCTGGCCGACCCTGCTCTTGATGGTGACCACGCTCGTCCTCTCGGTGACGGTGGGCTCGCTGCTCGGACTGCTCGCCGCCACGGGTCTTCATCGCTGGCGCGACACCGTCATCTCGATCTTCGCCCTCGTCTCCTATGCCACCCCGCTCTTCTGGCTGGGCCTCATGCTCATCGTGCTGTTCTCGATCCGGCTGGGCTGGCTGCCCACGAGCGGGATGGAGAGCATCGGCGCCTTCAAGACGGGCTGGGCGCGCGCCCTCGACATCGGCCGGCATCTGATCCTGCCCACGGGCGCGCTCTCGCTCTTCTACATGGCGCTCTACACCCGCCTCATGCGGGCCTCGCTGCTGGAGCAGGCGGGCATGGACTACGTGACGACGGCGCGGTCCAAGGGGCTCTCGGAGGGGCGCATCGTCTGGGCCCACACGCTGCGAAACGCGCTCCTGCCCGTGGTGACCATGGCGGGGCTGCAGACCGGGGGCTTGCTGGGTGGCTCCGTCATCGTGGAGACGGTGTTCGGCTGGCCGGGGCTCGGACTCCTGGCCTTTCAGTCGCTCTTCGCACGCGATCTGAACCTGCTCCTCGGCATCTTCTTCCTCTCCGCCTGCACGGTGGTGGTGGTGAACCTGGCCGTGGATCTCCTCTACACGCTGCTCGACCCGCGCATCGAGGTCGCCTGATGGCCGCCTTCTCGCGCCGCTATGGCCGGAATCGCGCGGCGGTGCTCGGCCTCTGCATCCTGGGCGCCGTCGTCCTCCTGGCCCTGGCCGCGCCGTGGATCAGCCCGGGGAGCCCCTTCCGGCTCGCGGGCAAGCCGCTTTCCCCGCCCTTCGGCGAGTATCTCTTCGGCACCGACACGCTCGGCCGCGATGTGGCCGCGGGCATCACGCACGGCGCGCGCACGTCGCTCCTCATCGGGCTGGTGGCCACGACGATGGCGGTGGCCGTGGGCACCGTGCTCGGCGGGCTGGCGGGCTTCTACGGCGGCATCGTGGACGATCTCTTGATGCGGGTGACGGAGTTTTTCCAGACCATTCCGGCCTTTCTCTTCGCCATCGTGCTGGTCGCGGTGCTTGGCTCGTCACTCTCGAGCACGGTGATGGCCATCACCGTGGTGTCCTGGCCCGCGGTGGCGCGGCTCGTGCGCGGAGAGTTCCTCGGCATGCGCCGGCGCGACTTCGTCCAGGCGTGCATCGGACTCGGGATGCCGGATGCGCGCATCATCTTCCGCCACATCCTGCCGAACTGCCTGGCCCCGATCATCGTGCTCGCCTCCCTCATGGTCGCCACGGCCATCCTCATCGAGTCGGGCCTCTCCTTCCTCGGGCTCTCCGATCCCAACGTGATGAGCTGGGGCTTTCAGGTAGGGGCCGGGCGCGGCGTGCTCCGGGTGGCCTGGTGGCTCTGCGCCATTCCGGGCGTGGCCATTCTCCTCACCGTGCTGGCCATCAATCTGGTGGGCGAGGGCCTGAACGACGCGCTGAACCCCCGTCTCCGGCGGTAGGCACTCTTGACCGTGATGCCATATGGCGGTACCATTGCTGCCATATTGCAGGAGGCGGCCATGGTCACAGCCCTGATGATCGCGGAAACCCTCGGGGGCCGAAACGTGCTCCGGGAGCGTCTGGCAGACTACTCGGCCGTCGTTCGTCGGACACGAGAGGGGCTGCCCTACGCCGCCCTGTCGGCTGTCGCGAAACGTTACGGCATCCCCCTGGCCACCCTGGCCCGCGTGATCGGTCTCCCGGAACGCACCATGGCGCGCCGGAAGAAGGAGCGACGACTCAGAGCGGATGAGTCGGACCGGCTGCTCCGCGTGGCGCGCGTGGCCACGTCGGCCGAGGACATACTGGGAGCCCAGGCCAAGGCGGGGCGGTGGCTGCAGAATCCCAACCGGGCCCTCGGCGGCGCGATGCCCCTCGACCTGCTGGACACTGACCTCGGCGCCGAGGAGGTCGTGACGATCCTCGGTCGCATCGAGTACGGCGTCTACAGCTGATCCGGGTCTGGCGCCTCACGCAGTCTCGGCACGCCGCCTTCGACGGAGAAGGCGCACGGCTCTTCGGCGGGCGCTGGAACCATCGCGGAACCCCTCTCGTCTACACGTCGTCCGCGCTGTCCCTTGCCGCCATGGAATTGCTCGTGCACGTGGATGACGAGGATCTCGCGGAGAACTACGTGGCTCTGGCCGCGGACATTCCGGATTCCGTGGAGATCACGCGAGCTCGAGCTTCCGATCTCCCACGGGACTGGAGAACCCTTCCGCGGCCGCAGGCCCTCGCCGATCTGGGCAGCCGCTGGGCCGCCGCGCACGCGACCGCGGTACTCGCGGTGCCGTCGGCGGTCATTCTCCAGGAGCTGAACTACCTCCTCAACCCGCTCCACCGGTACTTCAAGCGCATCCGCATCGGCCGGCCCGAGCCGTTCTCCTTCGATCCGCGGCTCTGGCGGTAAGCGACTTCACCCTCTCCCCGCTCTCAGGGTTTAGGAATCTCGCAGGCCTTGGACTTCCAGACGCCACCCTCTCTCTTGCAACGCTCCTCATCCGACATGCCCGCGCATGCCACCATGCCGATAGCGACGATCATCAGGGTGACGGCGATCCAGGATCTCTTCCTCATGGCGCCCTCCGGTGAAATGCCCACGGCTCAGGTTAGTCTCCGCCGGCGTGGCCGGTCAATGTTGGGCATTCCTCTGACGACACTTGTCACATGTCGGCGGGAGCCGCTCGCGTGCCATTCGGCGGGTCCGTAGTCGCGGCCACTTACCGCGCCTGAGCGGTGGCACCCCCCTTGCTCCCCGCAATGGCATGAGAAAATTTCGCGTCGCCGTCAGGCTGCTGGTCCTGGTCCTCGCACTGCTCATGCTCCACTCGGCGGCGCAGGGGCAGACGGGCCGTTCCGCCCAGGTCTATCAGATGGCCGGCACGTGCTCGGTCGAGGTGAGGCCGGATGTCGCCGTGATCGTCGGGGGCGTCGCCGCGGGCGCGCTCCAGCCCATCGAGGCCGTCGACAAGCTCGAGAAGCAGCTCGCGCTCCTTCGCGGCTATCTGGACAGCAATCGCGGCCAGCTCCAGCTCCTCGAGCGTGTGCGGACCCTGAGAACTTCCCCGGCGCGCCGCCCCCTGGATGCGGAGCCGCCCTTCCAGGTGGTGCAGCGGCTGCGCGCGGAGCTTCCCGTCAACGCGCCCATCGATCAGATCCTTCAGCGACTGATCGAGCTGGGGCTCGACCGCTTCGGCGATGACGTCCTGAACACGGGTGGCTCCCGGCGCGAGCCGGTGGTGCGCTCATTCGCGACCTGGATGCGAAGCTCAACGACCTCCAGCAGAGCTGCGCCACGGCCGCCTGGAAGGCCTGGTGCCTGACCACTCCCGACGCCGCGGGAATCTGCGCGGGCGACAAGCCGCCCGCCGAGCTCCAGGTGCAGAACTTCAACGTGCAGTCGGAGGAAAAAGTCCTCCGTCCCGACGGGGGCGTCAACTACTGGCGATTCAATGTCTCGCGCGGCCAGCGCTCCGGGGAGCGGCCCGAGCTGCTCGGCAACGTCTCCCTTCGCCTCACCGGAAATATCTACGCGGTCTACCGCCGCGAGCCCACCCTCTAGATAGCTCCGAGGGGGGCTCCGCCCCCCTTCCGAAGCCTCCCCCCGGACGGCGTGCGAGCCGCAGGACGTCGTGGGGCTGGGGCCCCACCGTCCGAGGCGAGCAATCTGAGAACTGCGCCGGCGGAGCCGGCGCTCGAAGCGGAACATCCTGCTCGCGAGACCATAAGCAGTATTTGAACAAACCCTACAGACCTCTCGGAGCAGGTCTCAGGATCGAGGTTCGAGCGCCAGCTTCGCCGGCGCAACCTGGGGGGAGGTTCGGAAGGGGGCAAAGCCCCCCTCCGAGGTCTCTAGCGGCGAAGCTCGGCGATGGCGCGCAGGGGCGTGCCATCCTTGCGTGTGATGGCGCGGCGGGTGGGCCTGGTCTGATTGCCGAAGGTGGGCTGCCAGCAGGAGTGCTTGCCCGCGCCGCCCACCACGATCACCGACAGATCATCAGCCGACTTCACGATGGGGAGCATGGTGTCGGGGGCGGCGGGCATCTTGCGGCTCTCCACGTGGTGACGCTGGTACTCCTCGCCGAGCCGCGCCAGGGGAAAGCGCGCGTGCTCGAAGACGAACTCCTTCACCTGCTGCTTGCCGTAGCCGTCGCGCGCGATGGTGGCGGCATGCTCGGGCCCGAGAGAGAGCAACGGATGGCCGGCCGCGAGCAGATTGTTGCTCCCGGCCTGTCCCATGGCCCCGGCAATGATCTTGAGGATGCCCAGGCCCGTGTAGCTGTAGTGGTCCTGGATATTGTGCGGCCCCTCGCAGCCGATGGTGGTCACCGTGCTGACGTCGGCGGGAAAGCCGTGCTCGACGTGAAGCGGCTCCCAGGGATTCTCCGCCTCGTTCTCGGCGATGCAGTAGGCCATCTTGGCCGGGCTGCCCTGGGTGGCGCGGTCTCCTGTCCCGGGCAGCCCGCCCCCGACATTCATCAGGAGCAGCCGCACGGAGCGGCCAATGGTCATGTTGGCGCGGAAACCCTGGCCGAAGGCGTTGTAGCCGGCATTGATCTCGAGCTCGCGCGCGATGGGACCGTTGACGATCATGAGCGGGGCCACCGGATGTGTGGTGGCCTGGATGGAGTCGAGGTTGAAATCGGGATCGGCGAGGGCCTCGACCGCCGTGATGATCACGGGCAGATATTCGGGCTTGGCGCCGGCCATGACCGCGTTGATGGCGATCCGCTCCACGGTCGCCTCGCCCTGTCGCGGGGGGAGCACGGCCACCACCTCGCGCGGATCGCGATCGGTCCAGCGCAGAAACTCGCGCACGGCGTCGTCCGTGGGCGGAACAATGGGCAGCCCGTCGGTCCAGCCGCGCTCCTGGTAGAGGCGGTTGATGGCCGTATAGGAGCCGTCCAGCCGGAAGGTCTTGGCCGCCGGGCCGGCCGTGCTCATGACCGGGTGACGGCGTTCACCACGGCCTCGATGGCCAGATCGGCCTTTTTCACCACCTCTTCCTCGTGAATGCCGCCCAGCGGATGGGGAATGAGGGCCAGGGGCAGCTCAGCCAGTCCGCGATTCCTCGCTTCGAGCGTGGCAAGCGACTCGAACTCCTTGGTGCCCATGACGACGGTGGGAATGCCGTGCTGCTCCAGCACGATGGCGCCGTGGATACTCCACGACGTGCACGACCCTCAGTCGGCGCTCCCGACGAGGACGAAGTCGCACGTCGTCAGGTCGGCGAGGATGGACGGCGAGGGCGGGCCCGCGATGCCCTTCTCGCGCTTGATGACGTCCCGCACCCCGTAGCGCTCCTTCAAGCGCTCCACCACGGCCAGCATCAGGGTGCCGGCATTGGCCTTGCTGTTGTCGAGAATGCCCGCGCGCTTGCCTTGAAGGCTGGCCAGGCGCGGGGCCAGGCCCGTGGCCAGGATCCTGGGATCGGCCGTCGGGTCGTAGAGCAGGTCGCCGCTGTCGCTCATGGATTGCCCTCCTCTCTCCGGATCTCACATCACCTGCACGTGGCGTAGTCTACCTCCGCGGCTGATGTCGCGGGGCGCCCAAATGCGCGTGGTTCGACATTGTGAATAGGTTGACGATGTGGCGCGCGGGGACTAGGCTCACATCGTTTCCGACTCGCGACGCTCAGGGTCGACCACCCGAAGGAGGCCCCACGACGTGCACGATCTCGTCATAGACAATGCGCGCATCGTCGATGGCCTGGGCTCCCCGGCGCGCGAGGGAAGCGTCGCGGTTGCCGGCGGCCGCATCGTCGCCATCGGGCGCGGCCTGGGCCCGTCCCGGCAGACGGTGAACGCGCAGGGGCTCTGCCTGGCCCCGGGCATCGTGGACATCCATACGCACTATGACGCCCAGCTGACCTGGGATCCCTTCGCCACGCCGTCGACCTCGCTCGGCGTGACCACGGTGGTCATCGGCAATTGCGGCTTCACCATCGCCCCGTGCCGGCCTCAGAACCGCGACCTGATCATGCGCAATCTCACCCACGTGGAGGGCATGTCGCTCGACGCCATGCGCGCGGGCATTCAGTGGGACTTCGAGAGCTATCCGGAATATCTCGGCGCCATGGAGCGTCGCGGTGTCGTGCCGAACGTGGCCTCCTTCGTTGGGCATTCCTCGGTGCGCACGTATGTCCTGGGCGAAGAGGCGGCCCGCCGCCCCGCCACGGACGCCGAGATCGCCGAGATGAAGCGCATCGTGCTCGAGGCGGTGAAGGCGGGGGCCATCGGCTTCGCCACCTCCACCCTGGAGCAACACAATGGCGAGAACGGCATTCCCATGCCCTCGCGGCTGGCCGACGAGAAAGAGATGCTCGCCCTCACGGGAGCGCTGGGCGAGGCCGGGCGGGGCATCTTCATGCTGACCAAGGGCATGACCTCGACCATTCCGTGGCTCGAGAAGATCGCGGGGCACAATGGCCGGCCCGTGATGATCGCGGCCATGTTCGTGGATCCGGGCGATCCCGGCCGCGTCTTCAAGGAGCTGGGCGAGATCGAGCAGGCGCGCTCGCGCGGCCGCGAGCTCTGGGCGCAGGTAGGTTGCTTCCCGCTCGGCATGGAGTTCACGCTGCGCCACCCGTATCCGCTGGAGGCCCTCATGGCGTGGCGGCCCGCCCTGACCGCGCCCGACGAGGTGCGCTACCGGCAGGTGCTGGCCGACCCGGGCTTTCGCCGCGCCCTGACCAAGGAGATGGGCGAGCCCGGCGTGCCGAATCGCATCAGCAATGCGAACTGGGATTACCTGACCATCGCCGAGGTGAAGAAGCCCGCGCTCCGGCCTCTCGAGGGCAAGACCATCGGCGAGCTGGCCAGAGAGCAGAAGCGAGAGCCCTTCGATGTCTTTCTCGATTTCGGGCTGGCCGATGACCTCGACACCATGTTCGACTGCCGGCTCTTCAACACGGATGAAAAGAAGGTCTCCGAGCTCCTGCGCCACCCGTGCGCGGCCGTGGCCCTCTCGGATGCGGGCGCCCACCTCTCCTTCCTGTGCGACGCGGGCTTCGGCCTCCATCTCTTCGGGCACTGGGTGCGCGAGCGCGGCGACCTGACGCTCGAGCAGGCGGTGCGCGCGGTCACGAGCACGGTGGCCGACGCCTACCGCATCAAGGACCGCGGCCGGGTCGTGCCGGGGGCCTGGGCGGATCTGATCCTTTTCGATCCCGCCCGGGTCGGGCGAGGCGAGAAGCGCCGGGTGAATGATTTGCCCACGGGCGCCTCGCGCCTGGACACGCCGGCCGTCGGCCTCCACGGCGTCTGGGTCAATGGCGCGCGCACGGCGGACGAGGGCGGCGTCATCGCCGACTGTGGCCGGCCGGGGCGCGTGCTACGGGAGTTCGGGGCGTAGGCGCGCGCCGTCGCGGACCCCGTGATCCGCTAGAGGACCGGCACTGACCGCCATCCTGCTGCTCTACTCCGCCACCATGTTCGTGGGGGCGACGCTCCTCTTCGTCGTCCAGCCCATGGTGGGCAAGATGGTCCTCCCGCTCCTCGGCGGCACCCCGGCCGTGTGGAGCACGTGCATGGTCTTCTTCCAGGCCGCGCTCCTGGCCGGGTATGCGTATGCGCACGCGAGCACGGCGTGGCTCGGCGCCTCTCCCCGTCAGGCCCTGCTCCATCTGGGCATCCTCGCCATACCCTTGGCCGTCCTGCCCCTGGCCGTGAATCCGCACTTCTTGCACGGCGGCGAGGCGAACCCGGTGCTGGATGTGCTGCTGCTCCTCTCCGTGTCGGTCGGGCTGCCCTTCTTCGTGGTCAGCGCCACCGCGCCCCTGCTCCAGAAGTGGTTCAGCCACACGGGACATCCGGCGGCCCACGATCCGTATTTCCTCTATGCCGCGAGCAATCTCGGCAGCATGCTGGCCCTCCTGGGCTATCCAACCCTGATCGAGCCGCGGCTGCATCTGCGAGGCGAGGGCTGGATGACGCAGACGCGGCTGTGGAGTCTCGGTTACCTCTCGCTCGCCGTCCTGATCGCGCTCTGCGCGTTCGTGCTCTGGCGACGCGTGGTGACAGCCGCGCCCGTCGAACCATGGGAGGCGCCGGAGCCATCGGATCAGGCCGTCTCGCTCGTCCATGAGCCGCCGGGCCTGGCCCTCCGGCTGCGCTGGATCATTCTCGCCTTCGTGCCCTCGAGCCTCTTGATCGGCGCCACCACCTACATCACGACGGATCTGGCCGCCGTGCCTCTGCTGTGGGTCTTGCCGCTTGCCGTCTATCTGCTGAGCTTCATCCTGACCTTCGGCCACTGGCCCGACCGGCTCCATCGCCTGGTCACCACGGCCACCCTCCCCGTCATCCTGGTCGTCCTCTTTCTCATGATCTCGGCTTTCAAGCAGCGCATCTGGATCACCATGCTCTGGCATTTCCTGCTGCTCTTGCTCGTCGCCCTCGCCTGCCACGGTGAGCTGGCCCGCCGCCGGCCGGCTTCCAGACACCTGACCGAGTTCTATCTCCTGCTCTCCGTGGGCGGGGTGCTGGGCGGCCTCTTCAACGCGCTCATCGCCCCTGTCGTCTTCAGGTCGCTCGTGGAGTACCCGCTGATGATGGTGCTGGCCGCCGTGCTCGTGAGCGCGCGCGGGCACGCCTCCGGCAGACCTCTTTGGGCAGACCTGGGTCTGGCCCTCGCCGTGGTCGCCCTGGGGCTCGTCCTCTATTCGGACTCGCTCAGCGTGCGGATCGATTTCGAGTTTCTCTCCGGTCTGCTCAAGATCCCGTCTGACGCGGCCGTGGAGTGGCTGACCCCGATCCGGCGGGCCATGAACAAGCTCCTGATGTATGGACTTCCGCTCGCCGGAGCCTTCTTCCTCCGACGGCGCCCCTGGGTCATGGGCCTTGCCCTGGGCGGCCTGCTCCTCGTGGCAGGCTACATCGATGCGCGGCGGGACGACCAGATCCGCCTGGCCCGGAGCTTCTTCGGCGTGCTCCAGGTCTCCCGCGACGAGAGCTACACCGAGCTGCACCACGGCACCACGCTGCACGGCCGCCAGAGCCGTGATCCCGCGCGGCGAGCCGAGCCGCTCTCGTACTACTCGCGGGAAGGGCCCGTGGGAAGGCTCTTCGCCGAGCTCGATCAGCGCACCATCGTGCGGCGCATGGCTGTCATCGGCCTGGGGACGGGGACGCTGGCCGCCTATGCGCGGCCCGGGGATGCCGTCACCTTCTACGAGATCGATCCGCTGGTCCGCGACATCGCCTTCGATCGCCGGTATTTCACTTACGTGTCGGACGCGGAGGCCCGGGGCGTCTCCATCCGCACGGAGCTGGGCGATGCCCGCATTCGCCTCGACGCCGTACGCAAGGAGCGGCCCGGCGAGCGCTACGACCTGATCGTGGTCGATGCCTTCAGCTCGGACGCCATTCCCGTGCATCTGCTCACGCGCGAGGCCCTGCGCCTCTATTTCGACATGCTCAACGTGGGCGGCCTGCTCGCGCTGCATCTCTCGAACCGCTATCTCGCCCTCGAGCCGGTGGTGGCCAACCTCGCCGAGGAGGCGCAGCTGGGCGGGCAGCTGATCTGGTCGGACGAGTCGCCGCCGACCGACGGCGCCACCAGCTCGACCTGGGCGGTGCTGGCCCGGACGCGGGCGGCCCTCGGGAACATGGCCCGCGACGAGAAGTGGAATGCCACCAAGCTCGAGGGCAATCCACGCGTCGGCCTCTGGACGGATGACTTCCACAACTTGCTGAGGGTATTTTCCTGGTGAGGCAGGCATGCCGACGCCGGAGCGCCCACCGTGGGGCGGTCCGGCGTCGGGTTCAGCGGGACGGGACTGTGGGAATCTCGCTATTGATTGTCAGCCGTGGGCCGCACGGCCTGCACCTGGACGGCGACCGCGCGCTTCCCTTGCGGCTCGACCTCGATGGTGACGTAGTCGCCCGCGCGAAGATCGGAGGGCTCGAGCGCGCGCTCCGTGAACGCAAACGGCCACCCAAGGCTTCCGTCCGGCGTCCGCTCCGCCAGCGCAACCCTCGTGCCCGGCGTGATCTGGAAGACGCGACGGGCGGGAGCCGTACTCGGACCACGCCAGGGTCCCATCTCTTCGATGGTGATGGTGCGCTGATCGGCGGCCACGATGACGCCGGAATGCTTTTCGCTGCTCGCCGCCCATATGGGCGACGCCGTCAAAAGCAGACCGAGGGCAAAGCCAACGCTGGAATATCGCATCATTGTCCTCCTCGTGGTTCGGACTACGCCAGATCTGTGCTCACCCAGTCCAGCATCGGATGTGCCAGTCTGTCGGCCGGTCCCCCTTTACCGATTTCCGAGACGCCGCTGACCCGAAATGACGGGATCAGAGCGCGGAATCGGTCGTCTTCGCCCGGGAAGTGGGCGCGAGCTCAAATCGAGTGTGAGACACCGAGTAAGAACTGCTCGGGAAGGATTTCCCTCGGACTGACGCAACTACCTTGGCGCGGTTACACCCGCAGGGCTGACCATCGACGTCGTCTCGCGAGCGGAGCCGTACCGCTTTCCGCTACCGGGAGCGCCGCCGCCTGGAGGCCTCTGCTGCGCCGGAGGGCCCGTGGGTGCCGGGGCAATCGCGGCAGGGGCAGGGCTCGGCGGAGCCGCCACGCTCGGGGGCCGGACAGCTCCGCTCGGAGCGCTCACCGGCGGTGGCGGGGTACGAACCGCAGGGCTCGGCGGGGCAATGACCTGATGGCCTTCACGCTGATGGCCTTCACGGCCGCGGTCGCCATGGGTCCGAGCATCGCCACCGCCTCTCACACCCTGAGGCATGCCGGGCTCCCGTCGCTGTTCCGGCGCCGGAGGCGCGCTCTCCACGCGTGGCGCGCTCACCGGCTGACCCCGGCCGGCCTCGGGTCGCGGCGGTGCCTGCACACCTGGTCGCGGTGGGTCGGCCGGAGGCTGCGCTCGTCCGTGGCGCACGCGGTCGACCCAATCGGGCTGCGCTCGGTCGTGATCAGTCCGGCTCGACTGAGCCCGTGGGGGCTCCACGCGGCCGGGCTCGATCCGCGCTTGAGGGACCTGGACCTGATCCGCACGAGCCGGCTCCCCTCGGCCCCGGAAGGGCTCACGCGATGCCCGGTCGGGCGGGCGTGGCCAGCCGACACGCTCCTGCGGTATGGCCGCGTCGCGGTATGCCACGCCTCTCCGGTGTAGCGCATTGTGCTCCCATGCGAATCGGTCGCCCTCGACGCGCACGGCCCGGACCCGCGCCAGCTCGCCACGCCGCGCTTCGACGTTCACCACCTCGGTGAAGCGATGGTATCGGGGTGCATCGATGACCACGACGTGGCGATGCCAGTGGCAAATCGCCCACAGCCCGAACCCCACGAAGATGGGAGGGCCGAACGAGACGAAAACCCTGCCCACTGGCCAGCCTGCCGGGTAGTAGTAGTAGGGGGGATAGGCCGGATAGGGCCAGGGGCCATAGACCACGACAGGGTTGTAGACCGGCACGTAGACGATCTCGGGATTCACCGGCACGATCTGGATGAGGGGCTGGGGAGCCTGCTCCACGACGACGGTTTGCTGCGGCGTGCTGGCGAGCGTGCCCTGAGCCTGCGCCCGCGCGCGGAGCCGCTGGACGGCATCCATCAGCTCGCGCGGCTGGCCCAGGAAGGCGTCGCCGAGCTTCTGGGTCCAGTCGAGCCTGTCGTTCATCATGGCGAGCACCTGCGGGAAGAGGGCCAGCGATTTCACGCTGTCATCCCACGACCGCGCCCTGAGCGCGTCATTGAGCGGGCCACCCTGAAGCGTGGGGTTGGCCTGGATGAAGCGCGCCGCTTGAACAACCTCGAGCGGATAGGTTGCCGCCATCAGCACCTGCCCGAGCAGTGGGTCCGGATAGAGGGCAATCGGGGCGGCGATCTGCTCCAGCTGCTCGGGAAAGAAGAGCGCCGGTGGCGCGGACGGCGGTGGAGGCGGGATGGGGGACGGCACCTGGGCGAGGAGCGAGGCGGGCAAGGCCATGAGTAGAGCCAGCACACCCGACAGAGCTTGCTTCCAGAGTCTCATCGCGCTTCAAGACCTCCTGCGTTCGCCGCCAACCCGCCTACCACAACGCGTCAAGGAGGTCCAGGTCAGGAGCGCCCTCGCCGCCCCGGACAAGACTCCCATGGCGGTGGTACGATAGGCGCCGGCATCCACCCCCAAGATTCCAAGGAGCCCCGATCGTGAGAGCCAAAGACCGCATCAGCGGTGTCCTCTCCCCCGTGGTCACGCCGTTCAAGCCTGATCTTTCTACCGACCCGGAGCGCTTCGTCCGGCAATGCCGCTGGCTCCTGACTCAGGATGTAGGACTGGCGGTGTTCGGAACTAATTCAGAGGCCAATTCACTTTCCACCGAGGAGAAGATCGAGCTTCTGGACCGGCTGGTGGGGGCGGGGCTCGACCCCGCCCGCATGATGCCCGGCACGGGCTGCTGCGCCCTCCCCGATTCGGTCCGGCTCTCCGCGCATGCCATGAAGCTCGGCTGCGGCGGGGTCCTCATGCTGCCGCCCTTCTACTACAAGGGCGTCAGCGACGACGGGCTCTTCAAGAGCTTCGCGGAAGTGATCGAGCGCGTGGGGGACCAGCGGCTGCGCATTTACCTCTACCATATCCCGCCCGTGTCCCAGGTGCCCATCACGGTGGGGCTCATCGAGCGGCTGCTCAAGGCCTATCCGGGCATCGTGGCGGGTGCCAAGGACAGCTCGGGCGACTGGAACAATACCCAGGCCTACCTGGCTAACTTCGCCAGCCAGGGCTTCGACGTCTTCGCGGGGAGCGAGACCTTCTTGCTGCAGAACATGCGCAATGGCGGAGCCGGGTGCATCAGCGCCACCGCCAACGTCAACCCCGGGCCCATCGCCAAGCTCTTCGCCACCTGGAAAGAGGCCGACGCCGATCAGCAGCAGGCCAGGCTCGATCAGATCCGCGGCATCGTCTCCCGCTATCCCATGATCCCGGCCCTCAAGGCCACCATCGCGCACCATGGCGGGGATCAGTCATGGGCGACGGTGCGGCCGCCGCTGGTCGCCCTCACGCCCGAGCAAAGGGCTTCCCTGGTCAAGGAGCTCGACGGGGCCGGCTTCACCATGCCGGGTCTCAAGGACGCAGGATCGAAGCGCTAGGCGTGCTGTAAATTGACCCGGGCACCCGCGATGCAGAGGCATATACTGAATTCAGGCGAGGCGGCGGGCAGGCTCGGCGAACCGGGCGTGCCCCCGGTCGCCCGGAGTTTCAGATCCAGACCGACGCGCTGAAGCGAGCCTGGCGCGAAGGAGAGCAGCCATGAAAAAGGCCCTGGCGATTCTGGGATTGCTGGCGATTCTGACGGCCCTCGTCCCGATGGCCGCGGAGGCCAACGGACGCGGTCACCGCGGCTTCCACCGTGGCGGACGAGTGTTCGTAGGGATCGGAGTGGGCTTCCCCTGTTGCGGGTTCTACCCCTGGCCGTACTACTACCCGACTTACTATCCTGCGCCGGTGGTCTACACCGCTCCGGAGGCCAGCTACACGGCTCCGGCAGCCACGTACACGCAGCAGGCGCCCCAGGTCGATCGCGAGGTCATTTTCCCCGAAGGCCGCTATATCCTCCAGGGCGACGGCGTGACGACGGCCTACAAGTGGGTATGGGTGCCGAACCCCCCGGCCCCGCCCACCGCGCCGCCGACGGCAACGCCGCAGCCGCGCTAGTCGACTTTCGGATGGCGTGTGTGCCAGTCGGTGAGCGACTGGTACGCGCGGGCGGCGGCCAGGACGCGGTTCTCCTCCCACGCGCGACCCATGAACTGAAGGCTCGTCGGTAGCCCGCGCGCGCCCACCCCATTCGGCACGCAGACCGCGGGCAGCCCGGCCCCATTGCCCACGGCGCCCATCACGTCCTTGGCGGTGGCGCGAATGGCGCTCCGGAATTCTTGCCCCAGCCGTGGCGCCTCATTGATCCGGCCCGGGGACACCAGAGCGTCGTACGGACTGATCACGCGGTCGATCTCGCGCGCCATCACGCCGCGCAGGCGCACGGCCTTGAGGTAGTCGTGGGCGAGGATGGCCTCGCGGGCATAGGGCGTGAAGCGATCCTCGGGCGCCGTCAGCTCCGCGATGCCCCCGCTTTCGATGAGGTCCTCGAAGGCGCTGATGGCCTCGACCTGGAGAATGGTGCGTGTGATCTGCTCGTAGGGCAGATCGGGCAGCGCCACCTCCTCCACCGTGCCGATCTTCCCGAGCTCGTCGAGCGAGCGGCGGAAGTTCGCGATGACGGCCTCCTCGCAGCCGTCAGTGACGCCGGGGATCACCCCGAAGCGAAAGCCTCTCCCATCGGCCACCTCGTATCGATATGGACGCTCGCTCGCCGTGGGGTCGGCGGGATCCGCGCCGGCGATGGCCTCGAGGACGAGCCCGCAGTCATCCGCGGTGAGAGCGAGCGGCCCCAGCTTGTCGAGCGTCCAGCACAACGCCATGGCGCCGCGCCGACTGACCCGGCCATAGGTGGGGCGCAGCCCCGCGAGACCGCAATAGCCCGCGGGCGAGAGGATGGAGCCCCACGTTTCCGAGCCGATGGCGAAGGGCACCAATCCTGCCGCCACCGCGGCCCCGGACCCGCTTGACGATCCGCCGGTCCAGGCATCCGCGTCCCATGGATTGATACACGGTCCCGTGAAGGACGCCGTGGGCTGGCGATAGCCCATACCCCCCGCCAGCTCGATCATGGCGAGCTTGGCGCAGAGTACGGCCCCCGCCTCTTCGAGCTTGAGGATGACGGTGGCGTCGAAGTCGAAGCGCTGCTCGCGATAGGGCGCGGCGCCCCACGTCGTCGGCGTGCCCGCGGTGGCCAGGAGATCCTTGGCGCCATAGGGAATGCCGTGGAGGGGTCCGCGGTAGCGCCCCGCCGCGATCTCGCCCTCCGCGCGCCGCGCCTGGCTGAGCGCCCTCTCGCGGGTGACGGTGACCACGGCGTTGTATTTCGGGCCGAGGCGCTCGAGGCGATCGAGGCACAGCTCGGTCAGCGCCACGGGCGAGAGCCGGCGCGCGCGCACGAGGGCAGCAAGCTCGCGCACCGGCTTGAAGAGAAGATCGGAGCTCACGGCTGATTCACATCCCTCTCCCCTCAGGGGAGAGGGGAGGGTGAGGAGTGGGGTCACCCCGGTAGGCCGTGAACGCCTGAAAGGGCTCGTCGGCGTTGCCGAGCCTCACCGCGCGCAGCGCGCGGGCCATCTCCACCTGTCCCTCGACCATCTTCTT
Source organism: Candidatus Methylomirabilota bacterium (assembly GCA_036002485.1). Taxonomy (NCBI): domain Bacteria; phylum Methylomirabilota (SeqCode); species Candidatus Methylomirabilota bacterium. The sequence goes on from DASYTI010000206.1 coordinate 35,157, forward strand.
GATCTCGTCGAGCTGCTCCGTGGTGAGCCGGCCGCCATAGCGATTCACGACCAGCGCGAAGAGCGTCACCGCTTCCGGATTCGGTGTCTCGGGCATGGTCACCTCAGCGCAGGCGGGGGTCGAGCGCGTCGCGCAGCCCGTCGCCCAGGAGATTGAAGCCGAGCACGGTGAGGAAGATGGCCATGCCCGGCAGCGCCGCCACGTGCGGCGCGACGTTGAGATACTGGCGGCTCGCCGACAGCATGCTCCCCCAGTCGGAGGTCGGCGGCTGGACGCCCAGGCCCAGAAAGGACAGCCCGGCCAGCGCGGTGATCATCCCGCCCACGTTGAGGGTGATGGCCACGATGAGCGGGGCCAGACAATTGCGCAGCACGTGCGTGAGGGCGAGGCGAAGCTCCGAGATCCCCAGCGCTCGCGCGCTCTCGACGTACTCTGTCTGCTTCACGGAGAGCACGGTGGCCCGCACGATGCGCCCGTAGAACGGAATGTTCACGACGGCGACGGCGACCATGCCGTTGACGAGGCCGGGGCCGAGGGCGGCGATGATGGCCACGGCGAGAAGAAAATACGGGAAGGCGAGCAGCGTGTCGATGGAACGCATGATGAGCTGGTCGACCCAGCGCCCGATGAAGCCGGCGAGGAGCCCGCACAGCGAGCCCACGAGGGCGGCCAGGGCCGTGGCGGTCAGCCCCACCACCAGGGAAATGCGCGCGCCGAAGAGGAGCCGGCTCAGGAGGTCGCGGCCGAACTCATCGGTGCCGAGCGGGTGCCCGGCCGTCAGGATCGGCGCGAGGCGCCGCGCCGTGTCGATGGCATCGGGGTCGCGCGGGGCGATCCACGGCGCCAGCGCCGCGAGCACGGCCATGACGGCGACGAGCCCCAGGCCGAAGAGGGCCGAGCTGCTCTTGCGGAACATGCGGACGAGATCACTCATAGCGGATGCGCGGATCGAAGACGGCGTAGAGGAGATCGACGACGAGGTTGACGAGCACGAAGGTCGTGGCGATGAGGAGCACGCCGCCCTGGACGAGCGGATAGTCGCGCGCCTGGATGGCGCGCACCATCATGGAGCCGAGCCCCGGCCAGGAGAAGACCGTCTCCGTCAGGATGGCCCCGCCCAGGAGAAAACCCACCTGCAGCCCCAGCACCGTGATGATGGGATTGATCGCGTTCTTGAGCACGTGCCGCGCGATGACGGCGCGCTCGGCCAGGCCCTTGGCGCGGGCCGAGCGGACGTAGTCCTGGCGGATGATCTCGAGCACGCTCGAGCGCGTGAGCCGCGCCAGCGCCGCCGCCGAGGCGGTGCCGAGGGTCACCGCGGGGAGGACCAGGTGCCAGAGCACGTCGGCCACGCCGCTGCCGTAAGGAGAGCTCATCCCGCTCGAGGGAAACCAGCGGAGCTGGAGCGCGAAGAGCAGGATGAGCATGATCCCCGTCCAGAAAACGGGCAGGCTCACGCCGGTCACGGCCACCCCCATGCTGATGCGATCGAGCCACGTGTACTGCTTGACCGCCGAGACGATGCCCGCGGCAAGACCCAGAAGGATGGCGATCAGGAGCGCGCCCCCGGTGAGGACCAGGGTGGCCTTGAAGCGCAGCAGCACCTCGGGCAGCACGGCGCGACCGAGCGGGATGGAGCGACCAAGATCGCCCTGGAGGACGTGTCCCATCCACCGCGCGTACTGGATGACCAGCGGCTGGTCGAGGCCCAGATCCCGATGGAGCCGAGCGACGTCCTCCCTGGTGGCCTGGGCGCCGAGCATGATGGCGGCGGGGTCCCCCGGGGCGAGGTGCAGGACGGCGAAGACCAGCACCGACACCCCGAAGAGCACGGGGACGGCGAGGAGCAGGCGGCGAAGGGCGTAGGCGGGAAGCCCGCCGCCTCCTACTGCAGCCACACCTGCGTCAGCACGAGATCGAAGTTCGGGTGGAGCTTGAAGCTCTGCACGCGCTTCCGGTGGATGATGATCTGCCGCCCGTGGTCGATGAAGATCCACGGCGCCTCGTCGCTGATGATGCGCTGGGCCTCCCTGTAAATGGCCGCGCGCTCGGCGTCTCCCACGGTGGTCCGCCCCTTGCGGAGCAGCTCGTCGACCCGCGCGTTCTGATAGAAGCCCGCGTTGAAGGCGGGCGGGAACCGATCCGAGGAAAGCAGCATGTAGGTGACGTGGTCGGGATCGCCGATGGACGGGTTCCACGACATCTCCGCCATGTCGGGGCCGTCGAGATACTTCTTCAAGTAGGCGCCCCACTCCATGGTCTGGATCTTGGCCTTGATGCCCACGGCCTGGAGCTGCGCCTGGATGACCGTGCCCATCTCCACGGGCTGCTGCATGCCCGAGCCCGACTCGGGGACGAGGAAGGTGACCTCGAAGCCGCCCG
>DASYTI010000207.1 GCA_036002485.1 Candidatus Methylomirabilota bacterium
GAGCGGAGCTCCTTCGCCCAGGCGGTCCCGAAGGTCATGCTGCCGGGCGTGGCGGGCACGCGCGGCCAGTCGCGCGGCAGCTGGGCCAGGGCGGGCGTCTCGGCGGAATGCTTGTCCGGCAGCTCGATCCGGACCAGCACCAGGTCGGGCGGCACGATCCCGGCCAGGTGCACGAACAGCTCCAGGGCCGCGATGGCGATGGTGCCGCCGGCATAGATGACGGGGGTCCCGATGTGGTTCCAGCGGCCGCCGCCGTCTCGCGCCCCGATCCCCAGCCGGTCGAGGGCAAAGGGACGGCGCGCGATGCGCCAGACGACGGCCCCCGGCACTACAACACGCCGCCGGCGTTGATGGCCTGCAGCACCCGGCGCACCTCGGCGGCCCCGGGTTCGGTATCCAGCATGGACAGGGGCGTGGCGCCGCTCAAGGCGAGGTTCGCGGTCTTGAGCCAGTGCGTGGCCGGCTCTCGGCCGCCGAAGGTCGTCTCTGCCATCCGCGCGATATCGGCCACCCGCACCACGCCCGCGGAGGCCGCGGCATCCAGGGTGCGATTGTCCTTGATCAGCTTGTGCGCGGTGCTCTCGGGGGTGTGGAGCAGCGCGAAGATGACGGCCTTGGGCACCTCGAGATACGCAACCATGTCGTCGACCATGCGTGCCCCCACGCCGGCCCGTATGAGGTCGATCTTCTGGGCCGCGGCGGTCTCGGTCGACACGAATCCCTGAAAGGCCGGGAGCTCTCGCGTGCTTCCCCCGCCCTTCCGACCGGCGGGCCGCATGCGCGCATGCCGCCGGGTCAGGACCGCCCCCGGCGATCTCTTCATGGCTTTGCGTCGCTTGGCCATCGAGGCTCCTCCCTGGTCTCTAGCGTAACTCCAAAACGAGAGTATTGCAACTCCTGATATATAGTGCTCCCTGCCCGGGAATGTACGGGGGGAGCGCCCAGGAATCCGCCGCCGACTGTCATTCTCTGTCACAATTCGTGACACCTGCCGTCAAACTCTCGTCGGCCACTGTCAGCGAACTGACGGATAAGCTTGCATATCGGCCCCTGGCACCGCCGATGCACTTGGACGCGCGCGAACGCAACTTCACGCCGCCTGGCCGATGGGCCGACGGATGGGAGGCTCAGATGCTAGGGCGAATCGTCGGCGCGGTCAGGTTCAGAGAACCCCTCAGCTTCCACACCTCGTTACGGATGGGCGGACCCGCGGAATTCTTCATCATGCCGCAGGACGTCGACGACCTCCGCTACGCGCTCGCCTTCGCCGAGCAGGAAGAGCTGCCCCTCATCGTGATTGGCGGCGGCAACAATCTGCTCGTCTCCGACCGCGGCCTGCAGGCCGTGGTGGTCAAGCTGCAGGGCATTCTCAGCCGGGCCGAGTTCGCGGGCGACGAGGTGGCCGTGGGCGCGGGCATGCCGCTCTCCGCCCTCATCAGAGAAGCGGCGGCCCAGGGCCTGGGCGGCCTCGAGTACCTGGCGGGGATTCCCGCCACGGTCGGGGGCGCGCTGGCCACCAAGGCGCGGACTGGCGAAGGCTCGCTCCTCCAGCACTGCTCGGCCATCTACTTCGTGCATCCCGACGGCACCCTGGGCGAGCACCGCGTGGGCGGACCCGCCACTGGGCAGAGCTTCGATCTGCCGGCGGGCGGCATCCTCGTGGGCTGCCGAATGCAGCTCGAGCGCCGTCCGGCGCAGGTGGTCCAGAAGGCCTTGCAGCACCGGCTGAAGGTGTGGAAGGAATCGCAGCCCTTCGCGCTCGCCACCGCGGGCTACATCTGGAAGAATCCGCCGGGCGACCGCGCGGCCCGTCTCGTCGAGACAGTGGGTCTTCGCGGCAAGCGGGTGAACGGCGCCGAGATCTCGTCGAAGTCCGCCAACCTGATCGTCAACCGCGGCGGGGCCACCCACCATGACATTCTCGCGCTCATGGAGATGGCGCGCGAGCGGGTCGAGACGCGGCTGGGCATCACCCTCCGCCCCGAGATCCGGCTGGTCGGCTTCCCCGCGGGCGTGCCCTTCGAGGCGCAGCCGCTGGAGCTCTCCGCCGCTCGCTAGCTCGCTGCTCGCTGGCGGGTGATCCGGGCCCGCCAGCTTCCTCCTGTGCCACACGCCTGCTGACCGCAACACCCCTTCCCAGAAACGGCTTGACAGCCCCGCGTCGAGGGGCTAACAGGCTCCTTGCCGGGACCGCATGACGATGACTCAGGACGCGGCGAAGGCATGGAGGACCGCCCCCTCATTCACTCAGCCCTCGCCTCGGCGCTAGGAGCGCCTCGGCTCGAACTGCGGCCCTCTCCCCCGATGGGAGAGAGGGATTCAATGGCAGACAGGAGAGACACGATGAAACGCCTGGTCGCCGGAGCGCTATTGCTGGGCTGTCTTCTCTTGGTCCCCGCCGCGGACGCTGGCCCACTCATCTCGGCGAAGCCCTGGGTCACGCAGTCGAATTTGAAGTTCTACTGGCCGCGGTGCTTCATCACCCGCTACCAGCCCGTGCAGTACTCGGCCCTCGACGAGGCGGGGCAACTGGTGACGTGGTGGATCTATGAGCCGATCTGGTTCTGCTGGTAGCCTCACTCGCTCGATTCGCGTTGCAGCGACAGCGAGTGGACGATGCGATCCGCCCCCGCTCCGGCGCCGGTCAGGGCGGCGCCGTCGAGGCGCAACCCGTAGCTGATCTCCGTCCCTGCCAGCGGCGACCCTGACTTGGCGTCGTACCGACCCGTCAAGGTGGCCGCCTGACCGGCGGTTTCGACGGCTCCCGATGCCGTTATCTCGAGACTATTGTCCAGGCGAGGACGGGTGAGGGTCCAGCGCAGGGAATCTCCTTCTGGATAGATCCTGAGCGTGACAGGGAGCGCCCTCGTGGGCAGGCGGAACGTGGCCTGCCCGCGCCAGACTCCGACGAATCCCGCCAGCTCCGGCGGCACCGGCCGGGCGCGCTCGGGAGCCCGAGCGGCCTCCGGCACCACACGCGCCGTCAGGTCCCCGGTACCGCGCAGGGGCACACGCACGGACTGTCGAGACGCATCATGGGCATCCACGAAGTGCACCAGGAGCACGCCATCCGCCATGCTGGTCGTCCCGACCGGCGGGATGAAGAAGACAAACCCGTGGGCCGACTGGCCGGGGTCCAGGAAGACCTCGGCGAGCTCCTTGCTGCGGTAGTCGCTCAGACGCGCCGTGCGCACGGTCTCTTTGTTGGCGGAGGCGGCCAGCACCCCGATGATCCCGAAGCCTATTCCCCAGCCGATGACTTCTCCCATGCCTTGATCGAACCGGGTGGCGACCGCCGTCGCCCCCGCCGAGGCGATCTGGCGGCCGTCGGGAAGGAGCAGGGTCATGTCCGATGCGCGCACGAGGAGCCGCCGCGGGCCCTCGTTCAGGACGAAGACCTGCACGGGCAGGATTCCCTCTTCGCCCATGTCGCCGTCGAAGGCCGCCTTATGTCGCTCCTTCTGGAGATAGGGATCGGCACCGACGGCGACCACGCCCTCCCGCGCCCAGGCGGGCATCACGGCCGGCCTGGGCACCGCTACACCTTTCGGCGTGTAGGAGGCGCATCCGTGGAGAAGAAGCAGCGAGGCGAGCCCCCAGGCGACCGTCGAGCGGCTCACGGTCTGAGCCTTTGCAGCAGGGTGGCGAGCCACTGGGGCATCCATCGGGTGCTCACTCCGCTCTGGCGCAGCCACGCGCGAACTTCGGGAACGTCGCGAAACCCCGCGGCCAGCTTGGTCGCCGCATCCTGAATGGCCAGATCCGCGGCGTCGCCCGGCCCCCGAGAGAAATCGAATCCGAACTGGCCCGGCTTGGCGCCGGCGCCCCTGACCGTCCACGAGGCGAGGAGCGCCCCGTCGGGCGCGTGCAGCTTGATCCGGTAGGTGATCTCCGCGGTGTAGGTACCCGACTTGAGAAAGGGCAGGCCGAAATCGAAGGCCTCGATGGACGGCTCGATCACTCCGGCCATCTTCGGTCCCCCTTCGGGAAGGGGCGGGCGCCCGGAGACGGGCAGTCGTCCCTCGAACAGATGCTGCCACGCCCCATCGAGCACGAGGACGCTGGCCGGGCCAAGAGCGAAGTCCCAGCGATCGCCTCCCCGCCAGATCTTGACTTCACGCTGACGAAACTCCGAGCTGTAGTACACCCCGACGACCACGGGAAGCTGGGCAGCCCCCTGCGGGCTCACGAAGGTGGGCTTGAGCGGGATTGTGTGCGAGCAGGCCGTCAGCACCCCCAGAGCCAGAGGAGCGATGACGAGGCCGATCCGGCGCCATGCGGCGATCATGGTCCCCCCCGGCGGCTTCCCCTCTATGGGCGCCGCCCGGGGCGGGATTATCGCATACGCTCGCGGGCTATTTCAGACGCGGATCGAGGGCGTCGCGGAGGCCGTCCCCGAAGAGGTTGAAGCCGAGGACGGTGATGAAGATGGCCAGCCCCGGGAAGAGCGACAGCCACGCGTTGGCCTGGATGAAGGACACATTGGCCTTGAGATCCCAGCCCCAGCTTGGGGTCGGCGGCTGCGTCCCCAGGCCGAGGAAGGAGAGGGTGGCCTCCACGATGATCGAGGTGGCGATGCCGATGGTGGTGGTCACGATGATCGGGGCCAGGCAGTTCGGCAGCACGTGGCCGAACAGGATCCAGGGATCACGCACGCCGAGGGCGCGGCAGGCCTCGATGTACTCCTTTTCCTTGATCGAGAGCACGCTGCCCCGGACCAGGCGTGCGTAGATCGGGATGCGCGCGATGGCGATGGCCCCGGTGACCTTCATGGTGCCGATCAGCCCCGCCGTGGGCGTGAAGATGACCATCAGGATGATGACGAGCAGGTAGATCGGGAAGGCCAGGATCAGGTCCATCACGCGCATGATGCCCGTGTCGACCCGCCCCCCGTAGAATCCGGCGATCAGGCCGAAGGGCACGCCGACGAACAGCGCGAGCAGCACCGACGACACCCCCACCAGCAGCGAGATGCGCGTGCCGTGGACGATGCGGCTCAGCATGTCGCGTCCGAGCTGATCGGTCCCCAGGGGATAGTCCCAGCTCGGACGCTCGAACGTGTGAGTCTGATCGCTGGCAATCGGGCTCTGAGGCGCCAGCACGTCCGCGAAGATCGCCACGAACACCAGGATGATGACGATGCCCGCGCCCACCAGCGCGGCCGCGCTGCGCCGGAGCCGGCGCAGTCCCTGCACGAACGGCGATTCCGCGGGCCTGGCGCGGGCCCCCCAGGCGACTCCGGTGGCCACCGGGAGGTCGGCCTCACCCAGGCTTCCTCCGCGGATCGGCCGCGACTTCGTCGGGAGCGTGTCGCCACCGTCGGCCATGGTCTCCTCAGGCGTACCGGATCCGCGGATCCAGGAAGGTGTAGGTCATGTCCACGAGGAAGTTCATGACGACGAAGGCGAGCGCCGTCAGCAAGGCGAAGCCCTGCACCTGCTGGTAGTCGCGCGCGATGATGGCCTCGATGCCGAAGGTGCCCAGGCCCGGCATGGCGAAGAGCGTCTCCACCACGATCGCGCCGCCGATGAGGAAGCCGATCTGGAGCCCCATCACGGTCACGGTGGGGATCAAGGCGTTCTTCAGCGCGTGCTTGAATATGATGGGCCGCTCGGAGAGGCCCTTGGCGCGCGCGGTGGTGACGTACTCGGTGCGGATGACCTCCAGCATGCTCGAGCGGAGGAGACGCGTCAGGATGGCGGCCCGCCCCACCCCGAGTGCGATGGCGGGCATGAGGACGTGCTGCATGTTGCCCCAGAGGCTCGACCCGCAGACCATCGTCGGGCACGTGCCGGGCAGGTACACCCAGCCCGAGCTGGGGAGTAGGCCCCCGAGGCCGATGGAAAAGAGCAGGAGGAGGAGGACGCCGATGAAGAACTCGGGGATGGACACCCCGATCATGGCCACCGAGGTCGCCGTGTAGTCGGCCCAGGTGTTCTGGCGCAGGGCGCCGATGATGGCGGCGGGGAGGGCGATGGCCAGGGCCACGCCCATCGACAGCACGATCAGCTCGAGGGTCACGGGCAGGCGGATGAGCACGTCCTGGAGGACCGGACGCCCGGTAAGGATCGAGGCGCCCCAGTCGCCCTGCGCGAGCTTGCCGAGCCAGATCAGGTACTGAATCACGATCGGCTTGTTCAGCCCGTAGGCTTCACGCGCCTTGATCGCGTCCTCCTCGGTGTAGGCATCGCCGAGGAGCGACACGACGGGATCGCCGGGGACCGATCGCATCATCACGAACACCACGAAGGTGATCGCGAGGACCGTCGGCACGATCTGGAGCAGCCGT
>DASYTI010000208.1 GCA_036002485.1 Candidatus Methylomirabilota bacterium
GGAGATGGTGATGCCGGGGGACAACGTGACGATGACGATCGAGTTGATCCAGCCGGTGGCCATGGAGAAGGAGCTGCGGTTCGCGATTCGGGAGGGGGGGCGCACGGTGGGCGCCGGCGTCGTCGCGGAGATCGCGGAGTAAGAACATGGTGACGGTAAGCGCCGACCAGAAGATCCGGATCCGCCTCAAGGCCTATGACCACCATCTTCTCGATCGCTCGATGAGGGAGATCGTGGAGACCGTTCGTCGCACGGGGGCCCGGGTGACGGGCCCCGTGCTGCTCCCGACGATGATCAACCGCTGGACGGTGCTGCGCTCGCCCCACGTGGACAAGACCTCCCGCGAGCAGTTCGAGATGCGGACGCACAAGCGCCTGCTCGACATTCTCGATCCGACCCCCCAGACGGTCGACGCGCTGATGAAACTGGATCTTCCCTCCGGCGTCGACGTCGAGATCAAGCTGTGAGCGCGCTCACGAGGTCTTAGATCAGATATGGCCATGAAGGAAGGGTTGATCGGCCGGAAAAGGGGCATGACCCAGGTTTTCGGCGAGGATGGCAACGTGATCCAGGTGACCGTTGTCGAGGCGGGGCCCTGCACGGTCGTGGGGATCCGGACCACGTCCGAAGACGGCTACGATGCCCTGCAGATCGGCTTCGAGCCGGCGAGGAAGAACGTCACCAAGGCCATGGCGGGTCACTACAAGAAGGCAGGCATCGAGAAACCGATGCGCTTCCTGCGCGAGGTGCGGCTGCAGAAGACGGAAGCCCTGGCCGCCTACCAGGTCGGGCAGCAGCTGACCGTGGAGCTCTTCACTCCGGGCGAGCTGGTGGACGTGGTGGGGGTGTCCAAGGGCAAGGGCTTCCAGGGTGGCGTCAAGCGGCACAACTGGTCCGGGGGGGATCAGAGCCACGGCTCGATGTTCCATCGGGCGCCGGGCTCGATCGGCGCCTCCTCGGACCCCTCGCGCGTCTTTCCCGGCCACAAGCTGCCCGGGCGCATGGGGGGGGACCGGCGGACGGTGCTCAACCTGCCGGTGGTGCGCGTGATCCCCGAGCAGAACCTGCTCCTCGTCCGGGGCGCCGTCCCCGGTCACACCGGCTCGCTCGTGATGGTGCGCAAGAGCGTGAAGCAGACCAAAGCTCAGCAGAAAGGCAAAGGGGCCAAGTAGCATGCCGACCGTTCCCGTCCTCGACGGCAAGGGCAAGAAGCAGGAGTCGCTCGATCTCCGCGCCGACGTCTTCCCGGAGACCGTGCGCGTGCCCCTCGTCCACCAAGCGGTGGTGAAAGAGCTGGCGGCGCGCCGCGCGGGCACCCACGACACCAAGGGCCGCAGCGAGGTGTCGGGCGGCGGCCGGAAGCCGTGGAAGCAGAAGGGGACGGGCCGGGCCCGCCAGGGCTCGATCCGCGCGACCCAGTGGAAGGGCGGCGGCAAGCCATTCGGTCCCACCCCGCGCAAGTACGACAAGCGCATGCCCACCGAGATGCGGCGGGCCGCGCTCCGCGAGGCGCTCGCGGCCAAGATCGCCTCGGGCGAGGTGGCGGTGGTCGATGGACTCGGCGTCTCCGACGGCAAGACCAAGACACTCACGGGCCGACTCAAGGGCCTGGGCCTCCCGGCCGCGCCTACCCTGCTCGTGGTCTCCGAGCGCACCGAGGCGCTCGGTCGGGCCGCGCGCAATGTCTCGTGGCTCGCCGTGGAGACGTCCGCCCACGCCTCCGTCTACCAGATATTGCGCAACGAGCGCGTGGTGTTCGAGAAGGCCGCGCTCCTGTCGCTGCAGGAGGCGCTGGCATGATCCGCGATCCCCGCATGGTGCTGCTCCGGCCGCTCATGACCGAGAAGAGCATGCAGCAGAAGGAAGAGCTGAATGCCGTCACCTTCCAGGTGGCCCTCGACGCCAACAAAGTCGAGATCCGCCAGGCGGTAGAGAAGGTCTTCAACGTCAAGGTCGCCGACGTGCGGACGGCCTCGCGAGAGGGCAAGTGGAAGCGCATGGGTAAGCACGAGGGGCGCCGCCCGAACTGGAAGAAGGCCGTGGTGACGCTCCGGCCCGGACACAAGATCGAGCTGGTCGAGGGAGCCTAGAACCATGGGAATCCGGACGCTCAAGCCCACCTCGCCGGCGCGACGGTACATGACGCAGCTGACCAACGAGGAGATCACGAAGAAGACGCCGGAGAAGAGCCTGCTCAGCCCGAAGAAGCGGGGCAGCGGCCGCAACGTGTACGGGCGGATCACCGTCCGGCATCGGGGCGGCGGGGCCAAGCGGATGCTCCGCAACGTCGATTTCCGGCGCGAGAAGATCGGCATCCCGGCCGTGGTGGCGGGGATCGAGTACGATCCGGGTCGATCGGCGCGCATCGCGCTCCTGCACTACAAGGACGGCGAGAAGCGCTACATCATCGCTCCTCTCGGCCTCAAGCCGGGCGACATGGTGATGTCGGGGCCCCAGGCCGACATCCTGCCGGGCAATGCCCTGCCCATCAGAAACATCCCGCTCGGCACGCTCGTGCACAACGTCGAGCTGCAGCCGGGCAAGGGCGGACAGCTCTGCCGGAGCGCGGGCACCCTGGCCCAGCTCCTGGCCAAGGAAGGCGACCACGCCAACCTCAAGCTGCCCTCGGGCGAGGTGCGCCAGGTCAAGCTCGAGTGCATGGCCACCATTGGACAGGTCGGCAATCTCGACCACGAGAACGTGTCCGTGGGCAAGGCGGGCCGGGTGCGCTGGAAGGGGTTCAGGCCCACCGTGCGCGGCACGGTCATGAATCCTGTCGATCATCCGATGGGCGGGGGCGAGGGCAAAGGCAAGGGCAACCATCCGATGACTCCCTGGGGCAAGCCGACCAAGGGATACAAGACGCGGCGCGGCGCGCGCCCGTCCGACCGCTACATCGTGACGCGCCGGACGAAGTAGGAGCGAGGACATGGGACGCTCAACGAGCAAGGGACCGTACGTCGAGGAGAGGCTGGAGAAGCGCGTGGAGGAGCTGAATCGCCAGCGCCAGAAGAAGGTCCTCAAGACCTGGTCCCGGCGCTCCACCATCGTGCCGGAGTTCGTCGGCCACACCCTGGCCGTCCACAACGGCAGGAAGTTCATCCCCGTCTACATCACGGAGAACATGGTGGGCCACCGCCTGGGCGAGTTCGCGCTGACCCGCACCTTCAAGGCCCACGGGCAGGCCGAGAAGGCCACCATCTCCCCGACGGGAAAGTCCTGAGGACGATATGAAGACCCGCGCCACCGCGCGCTATATCCGTGTCCCCGCCTCCAAGGCCCGGCTGGTCCTCGAGCATATCCGGGGCAAGTCGGTGGGGGAGGCCCTGGCCACGCTGCAGTACACGCCGAAGGCGGCCGGCCGCCTCATCGAGAAGGTGCTGCGCTCGGCCATCGCGAACGCCGAGCACAATCACCAGGTGCGGGACGTGGATGACCTGCGGGTGACCAAGGCGGTGGCCGATGGCGGACCGTCGATGAAGCGCGTGTCGCCCCGGGCCATGGGGCGGGCCTTCTTCGTCAAGCACCGGACCAGCCATCTCACGATAGAGGTCTCCGACGAACCGGCGCGTCCCTCGCGGGACGCCCAGAGGTAGCCAATGGGGCAGAAGACTCATCCAATCGGGTTCCGGCTGGGCGCCACGCGCACGTGGAGCTCCCGGTGGTTCGCCACCAAGGGCTATGCGGGGCTGCTGCACGAGGACGTCAAGATCCGCCGCTTCATCAAGTCCTCGCTCTATCACGCGGGCATCTCGCGGATCGACATCGAGCGCTCGGCCAATCGGGCGCGGATCACCATCTTCACGGCGCGGCCGGGCATCATCATCGGCCGCAAGGGGGCCGAGGTCGAGAAGCTCAAAAACGAGATCCAGACGCGCACGGCCAAGGAGGTCTACCTCAATATCGAGGAGGTCGTGCACCCTGAGCTCGACGCCCAGCTGGTGGCGGAAAACGTGGCCCTCCAGCTCCAGAAGCGGGTGGCCTTTCGCCGGGCCATGAAGAAAGCGGTGACCTCCGCCCTGCGCCTGGGCGCGGACGGGATCAGGATCGCCTGCGCCGGGCGCCTGGGTGGCGCCGAGATCGCGCGCCGCGAGTGGTACCGCGACGGGCGGGTGCCCCTGCACACGATCCGTGCCGACATCGACTATGGCTTGGCCGAGGCGCATACGACGTATGGGGCCATTGGGGTCAAGGTCTGGATCTTCAAGGGCGAGGTGCTGCCCGCGCAGCGCGCGGCGGCCGAGGCGTAGCCAGTCATGCTGATGCCGAAGCGCGTCAAGTACCGCAAGGCCCAGCGCGGGCGCATGCGGGGCAAGGCCCAGCGGGGCGCCACCCTGGCCTTCGGCGACTTCGGGCTCAAGGCCCTCGAGCCGGGCTGGGTGACCAACCGGCAGATCGAGGCGGCGCGGGTGTCGCTGGCCCGCTCGGTGAAGCGCGGCGGCAAGATCTTCATCCGCATCTTTCCCGACAAGCCGGTGACCAAGAAGCCCGCAGAGACGCGCATGGGCAAGGGCAAGGGCAACCCCGAGTTCTGGGTGGCCGTGGTCAAGCCGGGACGCATCATGTACGAGATGGAGGGCGTGGACGAGACGACGGCGAAGGAAGGCTTCCGCCTCGCCGCCCAGAAGATCGGCATCAAGACCAAATTCGTGACCCGCACCCGGGCCCTCTAATGACGGAGCGCTTCGACGGCCATGAGGCTGACATGAACAAGTACCGATATTCGGGCGACTTCGAACCGGTGGGGGGGTCTGGGATGTCGTGTGAGGCGCAGCCGAAGGCGAGCCGAGCTAACCCTCAGTGCGACCGGCGGTCGGTCTCACCCAGGACACAATGAAGGCCGAAAGCTGGCGGGAGATGAGCGGCGAGGACCTGGAGCAGAAGGTCAAGGAGCTGACCGAGGAGCTCTTCAACCTTCGTTTCCAGCTGTCCATGGGCGTGGCCAAGAACCCCTCGCGGGTGCAGCAGGCCAAGCGAGATCTCGCGCGCGCCAAGACCGTGCAGCGCGAGCGTCAGCTCAAGAGCGCGAGCTAGGCAGAGAGGAGCCCCGTGTCGCAGATCAAGACCAAGGAAGGCGTGGTGGTGAGCGACAGGATGACGAAGACGCGCGTGGTGATGATCGAGCGTGTCTTTCGCCACCCTCGCTACGAGCGGGTCATCACCCGATCGAAGCGGCTCAAGGCCCACGACGAGACGAATGCCACCAAGATCGGTGACCGGGTCCTCATCGAGGAGACGCGACCGATGTCCAAGGAGAAGCGGTGGCGCATCCGGCAAGTCCTGAGCCGGGCCTCGTGAGGAGCGAAAGCGCGCCATGATCCAGCCGAGAAGCATGCTCGACGTCGCGGACAACTCGGGCGCCAAGAAGGCGCAGTGCATCCGCGTCATGGGCGGCTCCAACAAGCGCTACGCGTCCCTCGGCGATATCGTGATCGTGGCCGTCAAGGAGGCGGTGCCGGACGGGACGGTGAAGAAAGGTGAGGTCGCCCGCGCCGTGGTGGTGCGCACGGTCAAGGAAGTCGGCCGCAAGGACGGCTCCTATATCCGCTTCGACCGCAACGCCGTGGTCCTCCTCAAGACCGACGACAACCCCGTGGGCACTCGCATCTTCGGCCCCGTGGCCCGCGAGCTGCGCGACCGGCAGTTCACCAAGATCATCTCGCTCGCTCCTGAGGTCATTTGATGCCGGGCCGATTGACTTCGCCAGATCTATTCAGCCCTCGCCTCGCGGCAGGGCCGCTCGGCTCGAACAGCAACGTTCTCGGTCGGAGCGTCTGGCTCGCCACTCGACCCGGCATGGAACAGGGATAGGGGACACGGCCATGGCCATGGCGCACGTGCGGAAGGGCGACACGGTGGTGGTGGTGGCGGGCAAGGACCGCGGCAAGCGCGGCAAGGTCCTGCGCGTGGTGCCCGGCAAGGGCCGCGTGGTGGTGGAGAAGATCAACATGATCAAGAAGCATCAGCGCCCGACGCAGAAGCTCCGTCAGGGCGGCATCATCGAGCGGGAGGGCGCGATCCATCTGTCCAACGTGATGCTGGTGGACCCGCAGACGAGCAAGCCCACACGGGTGGGCGTGCGCGAGCTCGCCGACGGCAAGAGGGCCCGGATCGCCCGGCGGTCGGGCGAGATCATGGACAAGGTATAAGCCATGGCTGACGAGAGCAAGGCCAGCAAGCCGAAAGCCGCTCCGCAGGCGGGCAAGCCTGGACAGGGCGGCAAGCCCGCGCCGGGTGGCAAACCCCGGACGGGCAAGGGCGGGGCGCCGGCCGCCGCCCCCGCGGCTGCCCCCGCCACCCGCGCGCGAGTGACGGGCGACGTTCCCCCGCGGCTCCGCGACCGGTTCCGGACGGCAGTCATCCCGGCTCTCATGAAGGAGCGGGGGTATACCAACCCGTTCCAAGTGCCGCGCCTCGAAAAGATCGTCATCAATATGGGCGTGGGCGAGGGCAAGGAGAACCCGAAGATCCTGGATTTCGCCACGGCGGACCTGCAGGCCATCACGGGCCAGAAGCCGGTGATCACGCGAGCCAAGAAGTCGATCGCGAACTTCAAGCTCCGCGAGAACGTGCCCATCGGCTGCAAGGTGACCCTGCGCGGCGCGCGGATGTACGAGTTCCTCGACCGGCTCGTCAACGTGGCGCTGCCGCGGGTGCGCGACTTCAAGGGCGTGGCGCCCAAGGCCTTCGACGGGCGCGGGAACTACGCCCTCGGGCTCAAGGAGCAGGTCATCTTCCCGGAGATCGTCTACGACAAGGTGGACAAGGTTCGCGGCATGGACGTGGTCATCGTCACCTCGGCCGGCACGGACGAGGAGGCCAAGGCCCTCCTCGCGCACCTCGGCGTCCCCTTCAGGGAGTCCTAAGCATGGCCAAGACCGCCCTCATCATGAAGGCCGAGCGGCTGCAGAAGTCGTCGAAGTTCAAGTCGCGCGTCTACAGCCGATGCAAGCTGTGCGGGCGGCCGCGCGGCTTTCTCAGGAAGTTCCAGCTATGCCGGATCTGCTTCCGGGAGCTTGCCCTCAAGGGCGAGGTGCCGGGCGTGATCAAGGCGAGCTGGTAAGGGGCGGGCGACCATGTCGATGAGCGATCCCATCGCCGACCTCCTGACGCGCATCCGCAACGCGAGCCGCGCCGAGCACGAGAAGGTGGACATCCCGTCCTCCAAGCTCAAGGTGCGGCTGGCCGAGATCCTCAAGGACGAGGGCTTCATCAAGAACTACCGGCTCATCGAGGACAAGAAGCAGGGAATGCTTCGCGTCTATCTCAAGTACGGCGCGGGGAACGAGAGGATCATCTCGGGCCTGGTCCGGGTGTCGAAGCCGGGGCGGCGGGTGTACGTGGGCAAGGACAAGATCCCCACCATCCTCGGCGGCATGGGCGTGGTGATCCTGTCCACCTCCCGCGGGGTGATGACGGACCGCGACGTGCGAAAGCAGAAGCTGGGCGGGGAAGTCCTCGCCTACGTGTGGTAGCGACAGGAGCGCACGCCATGTCTCGAATCGGCAAGAAGCCCATCCCCGTCCCCCAGGGCGTCAAGGTCGCCGTGGACGGCCAGACCGTCAAGGCGGAGGGGCCCAAGGGCAAGCTCAGCCAGACGGTGCACGACGCGCTCTCCGTGTCGCTGGACGAGAACGTGCTGACGGTGGGACGGAGCTCCGACCAGCGGCAGGTCCGCGCCCTGCACGGACTGATGCGCTCGCTGCTCGCCAACATGGTTCACGGCGTCAAGGACGGCTTCGAGCGCAAGCTCGAGATCGTGGGCATCGGCTACCGCTGCCAGCTGCAGGGCAAGAACCTGCAGCTCGGCCTCGGCTACTCGCACCCGATCATCTTCCCGCTCCCCGACGGCGTCCAGGCGGAGGTGGAGCGGCAGGTGTCCATCACCCTCAAGGGTGCCGACAAGGCGCTGGTCGGCCAGACGGCGGCCAAGCTGCGCGCCCTGCGGAAGCCGGACCCCTACAAGGGCAAGGGCATCAAGTACGCTGATGAATACATCCGGAGAAAAGTCGGCAAGAAGGCGGGGGCGAAGTGATGCGGAGCGAGGCCAAGGTCGAGGGGCGGAAGGTCCGGCACCTGCGGGTGCGCACCAAGGTCAAGGGCACCCCGGAGCGGCCGCGGCTGGCCGTGTTCCGGAGCCTCAACCACATCTACGCGCAGGTCGTGGACGACACGAGCGGACGCACCCTCGTCTCCGTGGACAGTCGCTCGCCCGATTTCCGGGGCAAGTCGAAGTCCGGCGGCAACGTGGCGGCGGCCAAGATCGTCGGCGAGCTCGTCGCGCAAAAGGCCAAGCAGAGCGGCATCGGCCAGGTCGTGTTCGACCGCGGGGGCTATCAGTACCACGGGCGCGTCAAGGCGCTGGCCGAGGCGGCCCGCGCGGGCGGCCTGGCCTTCTAGGAGCACGAGAGTGTGGCACTTCGAGGTGAGCGCCGAAAGCGCGAGCCGAGGGCTGAGCGTCTTTCGAGGTGAGACGGGGCCGACGAGCCGCAGGCGAGGAGCCCGGCGAGCCGAGAGCTGAATGGATAGCGAGGACCAAACTGGGTTTCGAGCCGAGACGCTGCCGAGGAGCCGTAGGCGACGAGAGCGGCGAGGCGAGTACCAAACAAGGAGACGTGAGTGGCTGAGGCGAAGATAGACGCAAGCGCGCTGGACCTGACGGACCGGGTGGTCGCCATCAACCGGGTCGCCAAGGTGGTCAAGGGCGGCCGGCGATTCTCCTTCACGGCGCTGGTCGTGGTGGGGGACGGGCGGGGACACGTGGGAGTGGGGCTGGGCAAGGCCCGCGAGGTGCCCGAGGCCATCCGGAAGTCGGTCGAGCACGCCAAGAAAGATTTGATCCTCGTGCCCCTCAAGGACACCACGATCCCGTGCGAGATCACGGGCCACTTCGGCGCGGCGCGCGTCTTCCTTCGCCCCGCCTCGCAGGGCACGGGCGTCATTGCGGGCGGGGCTGTGCGCCCCGTGCTCGAAGCGGCCGGGGTCCAGGACATCCTGACCAAGACGCTCGGCACCAACAATCCCCACAATGTCCTCAAGGCCACCATCGACGCGTTCCGCCGCCTCAAGCGGCTGCAGGGGACGTACAACGCGCGGCGCAAGTCGAGTGATGCCGATGGGCCGGAGGCTTCCGGTGGCTAAGGCCCTCAAGATCACGCTGGTCCAGAGCATCATCGGGATGTCTCCCACTCAGGAGGCGACGGTGAAGGCGCTGGGGTTGCGTCACATCCGCCAGACCGTCGAGCACGATGACACGCCGACCATTCGGGGGATGATCGCGGCCGTGCCTTTCTGCCTCAAGGTGGAGACGGCGAGCGCGGGCGAGCCGAGCGAAGCCGGAAAGCCCCCGAAGGCGGGGGCTGGTTCCCGGAGCAAGAAATGAGACTCGAAGATCTACGTCCGGCGAAAGGCTCGACCAAGAAGCGCAAGCGGCTGGGCCGGGGCCCATCATCCGGCACCGGCAAGACGTCCGGCAAGGGCCACAAGGGTCTGAATGCCCGCTCGGGCGGAGGCTCGCGCCCCGGCTTCGAGGGCGGTCAGATGCCGCTCTACCGGCGTCTGCCCAAGCGCGGATTTCTCCCGTATGGCGGCAAGACCGAGTACGCCGTGGTCAACGTGAAGGATCTCTCCGCCCGCTTCGCGGCGGGCAGCGTGGTCGACCCCGACGGGCTCGTCCAGGCCGGGCTCATCAAGAGATCCTCGCGGGGCGCCGTCAAGGTGCTGGGGGATGGGGCGGTCGACCACGCCCTCACCGTCAAGGTCCACCGCATCAGCGAATCGGCGAAGCAGAAGCTCGAGGCGGCGGGCGGGCGGATCGAGGTCCTGGCCACCAGGCCGGAGGTGCCTGCCAAATGATGGAAGGACTGCTGAGCTTCCAGAACATCTTCAAGATCCCGGAGCTCAAGCGCCGGGTCCTGGTGACCCTGGGGCTCCTGGCCGCCTATCGCCTGGGCGCCCACGTGCCCACGCCGGGCATCGATGCCACCGCCCTCGCCGAGTTCTTCAATCAGGTGCAGGGCACCCTGCTCGGGATGGTCGATCTCTTCTCCGGCGGCAACCTGCGGCGCCTGACCGTCTTCGCCCTCGGCATCATGCCGTATATCTCGGCCTCGATCATCCTCCAGCTCCTGACCGTGGTCATTCCGGCCCTGGAGCGGCTGGCCAAGGAGGGGGAGGCGGGCAAGAAGAAGATCACCCAGTACACCCGCTACGGCACCATCGTCCTCTCGCTCGTGCAGTCCTTCGGCATCGCCGTCGGCCTCGAGGGCATGCGGAGCACGAGCGGCGCCGTGCTCGTCCCCGACCCGGGATGGGGCTTCCTGCTGCTTACCATGCTGACCCTCACCACGGGCACCGCGATCATCATGTGGCTGGGCGAGCAGATCTCCGAGAAGGGCATCGGCAACGGCATCTCACTGATCATCTTCGCGGGCATCGTGGTCCGCCTGCCCTCGGCGGTGGTCTCGTCCTATACCTTGATCGCCACCGGCGAGCTCAAGCTGTTCGTCTTCATCGGGCTCATCCTCATGATGGTGGCCGTGACTGCGGCGGTCATCGTGATGCAGGAAGGGCAGCGCAAGATCCCCGTCCAGTACGCCAAGCGCATGGTGGGGCGTCGGATGTACGGCGGACAGTCCACGCACATCCCGCTGCGCATCAATACGGCCGGGGTCATTCCCGTCATCTTCGCCTCGTCGCTCATCCTGTTCCCGGCCACCCTGACCCGCTTCATCCAGCACCCGTGGATGCAGGCCATCTCCGAGGCGCTCTCCCCCGGGCACGCCATGTACACGGCGCTCTACTGCGCCCTCATCATCTTCTTCACGTACTTCTACACGGCCATCGTGTTCAATCCCATCGACCTCGCGGACAACATGAAGAAGTACGGCGGCTTCATTCCCGGGGTGCGCCCGGGCAAGAAGACGGCGGAGTACATCGACCGCACCCTGACCCGGATCACCCTGCCCGGCGCGATCTTCCTGGCCCTGATCTCCGTGCTGCCCGACTTCCTCATCCAGTGGTTCAACACCCCGTTCTACTTCGGGGGAACGAGCCTCCTGATCGTGGTCGGGGTGGCCCTGGACACCGTGCGCCAGATGGAGTCGCACCTGCTCATGCGGAACTACGAAGGCTTCCTCCGCAAGAAGGCGCGGGCGCAGGCGTGAGTCTCCGGGTCATCTTCCTCGGACCGCCCGGCGCGGGCAAGGGCACCCAGGCGCGAGAGCTCGCGGCTTCATTCAGCGTGCCCCATATCGCCACGGGCGACATGCTGCGCGAGTCCGTGGCGGCCAAGACCCCCCTCGGGCTCGAGGCCAAGCGATACATGGACTCGGGCGGCCTCGTCCCCGACGACGTGGTGATCGGGCTCGTGGGCGAGCGTCTCGAGCGGCCCGATGCCAAGGCCGGCTGCGTGCTCGACGGCTTTCCGCGCACGGTGGCCCAGGCCCAGGCCCTCGATACCCTCTTCGCGCGAAAGGGCCTCACCGTCGACCGGGTCATCTACTTCAACGTGTCGCGGCCCGAGCTGCTGCGGCGCCTGACCGGCCGGCGGGTGTGCCGCGTCTGTGGCCACACCTATCATCTCGTCTCGGCGCCGCCAAAGGTGGCCGGGAAGTGCGACGTGTGCGGCGGCGAGCTCTACCAGCGCCCGGACGACAGCGAGGAGACGGTGGTCACGCGCCTGGACGTCTACGAGAAGCAGACGGCCCCCCTGCTGGACTACTACCGCGAGCGCAAGCTCCTGATCGAGGTCTCGGGCGAGGGCCCCGTGGACGAGGTGGCCCGCGCCATCCGCAAGGCCGTGGGCCAGCCGGTGACGCGATGATCCTGCTCAAGTCGCCGCGGGAGCTCGAGCACATGCGCGCGGCCGGCCGTATCCTGGCCGAGGTCAAGACGCTGCTCCGCGCGATCGTGAAGGCGGGGGTGTCGACGAAGGAGATCGACGACAAGGTCGAGGCCTTCATCCTCTCCAGGGGCGCCCAGTCGGCCTTCAAGGGCTACCGCGGCTACCCGGCCACGGTGTGCACCTCGATCAACGAGGAAGTGGTCCACGGCATCCCGTCGCCCAAGCGCAAGCTCAAGGAGGGCAACATCATCGGCCTCGACCTTGGCTGCATCGTCGAGGGCTACTACGCAGACTGCGCGATCTCCCTGGCCGTGGGGCCGGTGGCTCCCCGGGTCCAGGAGCTCCTGGACGTCACGCGCGAGAGCCTCGACAAGGCCATCGTGCAGTGCCGCGTGGGCAACCGGATCGGCGACATCTCGCACGCCGTGCAGAGCCACTGCGAGAGCCATGGCTTCGGCGTGGTGCGCGCCTTCGTGGGGCACGGGATCGGCCGAGCGTTGCACGAGGAGCCCCAGGTGCCGAATTTCGGAGAGGCCGGGCGGGGACAGGCCCTCAAGGCCGGCATGGTGCTGGCCATCGAGCCCATGGTGACCATGGGGTCGTGGGAGGTTCGGGTGCTCGAGGACCGCTGGACGGCGGTGACGGCCGACGGAAGCCTGGCCGCGCACTTCGAGGACACCATCGCCATCACCGACGACGGCCCCGACATTCTCACGAGAATCGCGGCCTAGCATGCCAAAAGAAGACGCGATCGAGGTCGAGGGCACGGTGGTGGAGCCGCTCCCCAACGCGATGTTCCGCGTGGAGCTCGAGAACGGCCACAAGGTGCTGGCCCACGTCTCGGGGAAGATGCGCATGAACTTCATCCGGATCCTGCCCGGCGACAAGGTCAAAGTGGAGCTGTCACCGTATGACCTGACGCGCGGCCGGATCACGTACCGATTCAAGTGAGGCGTCCATGAAAGTCCGACCGTCCATCAAGGTACGGTGCGAGCACTGCAAGATCGTGCGGCGCAGCGGCGTCGTCCGGATCATCTGCAAGAACCCGCGCCACAAACAGCGTCAGGGTTGAGAGAGGAGCATTGCGTATGGCACGTATAGCCGGAGTCGACCTGCCGCGGGACAAGCGCGGCCAGATCGCGATCCAGTACATCTACGGCATCGGCATCCCCTCGGCCAAGAAAGTGATGGCGGACGCGCGGGTGGACCCCGACAAGCGCGTCAAGGCCTGGTCCGACGAGGAGACGGCCCGCGTCCGCGACATCATCGAGCGCGAGTTCAAGGTCGAGGGCGACCTGCGGCGCGAGGTGTCCATGAGCGTGAAGCGCCTCATGGACATCGGCTGCTACCGCGGCATCCGGCATCGCAAGGGTCTGCCCGTGCGCGGGCAGCGCACCCACACCAACGCCCGCACCCGCAAGGGCAAGAGCAAGGGCGTCATGGTCAAGAAGAAGCCGGTGGCCGCCTCACCCGCGGCCTCGCCGCCGCCGCCGAAGAAGTAGGGAGCCGACGACATGGCAGACGAAGCGGTCGAGAAGACAGCCGAGAAGGACGAGGCCAAGGCCCCGGCGGCGCCGCGCAAGGGCGGGCGCAAGCGCGAGCGCAAGGAGGTCCGGGTGGGGATCGCGCACGTCCAGGCCACGTTCAACAACACGATCGTGACCCTCACGGACAAGATGGGCAACGTGGTCTCCTGGGCCAGCGCGGGCAGCGTGGGGTTCAAGGGCTCGCGGAAGAGCACGCCCTTCGCCGCCCAGACGGCGGCGGAGAACGCCGCCCGCAAGGCCATGGATCTCGGGCTCAAGCAGGTGGAGGTGTTCGTGCGGGGTCCGGGGTCCGGCCGCGAGGCCGCCATCCGGTCGCTCCAGGCCGTGGGCCTCGAGATCACCGCCATTCGTGACGTGACGCCGATCCCGCACAACGGGTGCCGTCCGCCCAAGCGGCGACGGGTGTAGGGGAGGAGGCCCCAGTGGCGCGATATCGAGCTGCAGCCTGCCGGCAGTGCCGGCGCGAGGGCATCAAGCTGTTCCTGAAGGGGGCGCGCTGCTTCACGGAGAAGTGCGCGATCGAGCGCCGGAACTACCCGCCGGGGCAGCACGGGCTCTCCCGGACGAAGGCCACGAACTACGGCATCCAGCTGCGCGAGAAGCAGAAGGCCAAGCGCATCTACGGGGTCCTGGAGACTCAGTTCCGCCGCTACTTCGCCATGGCGGAGCGAGAGCGTGGCGTGACGGGCGAGAACCTGCTCAAGCTGCTCGAGCGACGGCTGGACAACGTGGTCTTCCGACTGGGCATGGCCGCCTCCCGCCGCGAGGCCCGGCAGATGGTGGGGCACGGGCACATCCAGGTCAACGGACACAAGGTGTCGATACCCTCGTACATCGTCAAGGTGGGCGAGGTGGTGCAGCTCCGGCCGACCTCCAAGATGCAGGAGCGCGTGGTCGACAATCTCGGGGCCGGCCGCGGGGCGGTGCCCGCGTGGCTCGAGGTAGACGTGAACGAGAAGAAAGGCACCGTGCGCGGGTTGCCCATCCGGGAGGACATCCAGATCCCGGTGCAGGAGCAGCTGATCGTCGAGCTGTTCTCGAAGTAAGACCGCGAGCGCGCGGAAGAAGGGAACGTATGGCACGGATTCCATTTCAGAAGCCGAAGACGATCGAGTGGGAGATCCTGTCGGACCGCTACGGCCGGCTGGTGGCCGAGCCCTTCGAGAAGGGATATGCCCTGACCGTCGGCAACTCTCTGCGGCGCACGCTGCTCAGCATCATTCCGGGCGCGGCGGTGACCTGGGCGCGCATCAAGGGCGTCCGGGACGCCGACACGCCGCTCCCCGGTGTCCCCGAGACTACCCAGGACGTGCTCCTCAACCTGAAGAAGCTCGCCGTCAATGTCCCATCGGGCGAGCCCATGGAGACGCGGCTCGAGGCCACGGGACCCAAGGCCGTCACGGGGGCGGACGTGTCCGAGGCCACGGGCGTCGAGGTTCTGAATCCGGAGCTCGGGATCGCCACCCTCGAGGCGGGGGCGACGCTCGTGATCGACCTCGGTATCGGCATCGGCCGCGGCTACGTGTCGGCCGACCGGCATCCGGCGGGCACCGTGCCGGCCGGGGCCATCGCGCTCGACGCGGCCTTCTCCCCCATCCAGCGCGTCTCGTACAATGTCGAGCCCGCGCGGCTCGGCAAGGTCACGGACTACGAGAAGCTCACCCTCGAGGTGTGGACGAACGGCGCCGTGTCGCCGGATGAGGCCCTGACGCGGGCCGCCGCGCACATGCGCGACCAGTTCACGCTCCTGGCCCCCGAAGGCGGCGAGGAGGAGGAAGAGGAGGCGGAGGCCGCGGGCGAGGGCTTTCTCCACGAGAGCCTCGGCAAGTCGCTCGACGACCTGCCTCTGCCCGCGCGGGCCATCAATGCCCTCAAGAGCGCCGAGATGCAGGTGGTGGCGGATCTCGTTCAGAAGACCGACGAGGATCTCGAGCAGGTGAAGAACCTTGGCGACAAGTCCATCGAAGAGATCAAGGCCGTTCTGGCCGCCATGGGCCTCTCCCTCGGCATGCGGATCGACCCCAACCTCCTGGGGGCCCTCGGGCGCGGAGGGGTGAAATGAGGCATGGCAAGGCGGGGTTCAAGCTCGGGCGGGTCACCCCGCACCGCTGGGCGCTCTTCCGGAACCTTCTCGTGGCCCTCTTCCGCCATGAGCGGATCATGACCACGGAGGCCAAGGCCAAGGCCATCCGGGGGCTCGCGGACCAGATGGTCACGCTGGCCAAGCGCGACAATCTCCACGCGCGCCGGCAGGTGCTCGCCATGGTGCCCGATACCGAAGTCGTGAAGAAGCTCTTCGACGCCATCGCGGCGCGCTTCGGGGACCGCCACGGCGGTTACACGCGGATCCTCAGAGCGGGCACCCGGCCAGGCGACCGTGCTCCCATGGTCGTCCTCGAGCTCGTGGACCGTCCCGAGGTGCCCAAGGAGAAGTCCAAGGCGGACGCCAAGGCCGAGAGGAAGCCCAAGGCCGAGAAGGGCGACAAGGGCGAAGCCTCGGCCCCGGCCCAGAAGGGCCGCCGGAAGAAGGCCGCGGCCGCCGCAGGTTAATTATCGAAGGGGGCCTCGGCGGCCCCCTTCGAGAGTTTACTTCAGGTGGGTCTTGAAGAAGTCGGTGGTGCGCTTCCAGGCGTCGTCGGCATCGGCCTTGTGGTAGGCGGCCTGGTTCTCGTCGTTGAAGAAGGCGTGGTCCCGGCCGGGGTAGATCTTGATCTCGACCTGCTTGCCCGCCTTCTTGATGGCCGCCTCCACCCCGCGCGCGACCTCGGGGCTCACGAAGCCGTCCTTCTCGCCGAAGAGCCCGAGGACGGGACCCGAGAGCTTCGAATAGTCCGGCTTGACGTTCGGGTGTATGCCGTAGAAATTCACCACGGCCCCGATGGAGGGATTGGTGCAGCCCGCGAAGAGGGCGAGCTGGCCGCCCATGCAGAAGCCCACCGCGCCGAGCTTGGCCGTGGAGGAATGTCCCGTCAGGTACTTGGCGGCGCCCCGCAGGTCCTTCTCGGCCTGCTCGATGTTCAGGGCCATGAAGAGCTTGCCCGCGCCGTCCGGCTCGCTCGCCGTCTTGCCGTGGTACATGTCGGGGGCCAGGGCCGAGAAGCCCGCGGCCGCGAACCGGTCGCACACGGCCTTGATGTGCCCCACCAGTCCCCACCACTCCTGGATCACGAGGACGCCCGGGCCCTTGCCGCTCGCCGGCGTGGCGAGGTAGCCGTCCGTGGTGTGCCCGTTGCTCGGAAACTGGACCATCTTTCCTGCCATGGCGAAGGCCTCCTGCGGTTGGAAGGTTTGTCTCTCAGCCGGCCTGGCCCGCCGGCGGCGTGATGCGCACGGTGCGCACGCGGCGTTCGTCCGCCTCGAGCACGGTGAAGGTGTATCCGGACACCTGGAACTCCTCGCCCACGAGCGGGATGCGGTGCACGGTGGCCAGGGCGAGGCCGGCCACCGTCTCGTAGTCGCCCCGGGGCAGGCTCCAGTCGAGCGCATCGTTGAGCTCCTCGATCCGCTCCCGACCCGACACGCGATAGCTGCCGTCGGGCAGCCGCTCGACCATGGCGGGGGTGCGGTCGTGCTCGTCGCGGATCTCGCCCACGATCTGCTCCACGATGTCCTCGATGGTGACGATGCCCACCGCCGCTCCGTACTCGTCCACCACGACCTCGAGCTGGACGCGCGCCTTCTGCATCTCGGTCAGGAGCTCATCGATCCGCTTGGTCTCCGGCGCGTAGGTGGCCGGGCGCATCAGGGTCTTGAGGTCGGGGGCGTCCGCCCCGCGCCGGAGCAGATCCATGGCCGTGACCACGCCCACCAGGTTGAGCTCGCGGTCGGCGAAGACGGGAATGCGGGAGAAGCCGCGCTCCTGCATGAGACGGATGGCCTCGTCCGGGGTGGCCGTCTCCGGGAGCGCGGCCACGTCCACGAGCGGCACCATGATCTCCCGCACGGCCGTGTCGCCGAGCTCGAAGATCTTGTCGATCATCTCGGCCTCGGAGGAGGTGACGTCGGCCTCCTCCGGCTCCAGCTGCAGCAGGAGCTTGAGCTCCTCGCGTGAGACGAATTGCCGCGTGGTCGGCGTGCGGAGCCCCACGGCGTGGAGGAATCCGCCCACCAGCGTCCTCGCTCCCCAGGTCAGCGGGGCCAGGATCACGGCCATCAGCTCGAGGAGCCGGAACAGGCGGCGGATCAGGGCGGTGGCCCGCTCCCGGGCCGCCGTCTTCGGGATGACCTCGCCGAAGATCAGCATGATGGGGGCCAGCCCGATGGTGGCGACAATGGGTGACCAACCGCCCGCGGTCGGGATCAGGGCCCAGGTCAGGAACGTCGTGGCCACGATGTGGGCCACGGTGACGCCCATCATGGCCGTGGCGAGCATGCGCTCGGGATGGCGGAACGCTTCGAGGTAGCGCACGGCGACGGCGTCGCCGCTCTCTGCGAGATGGCGTAGGCGCACCCGATCCGCCGCGAGGAAAGCCATCTCCGCCGCGGAGAGCAGGGCGGTGACGAACACGGCGAGGACGATGGCCCAGACATAGATCATGCCGCGCGGCTCCCGCTCGCCCCGCCGGAGCGCAGGTGGAGGAGCACCTCGACGACCCGCGTGCGCTGGACCTTCTCGACGGCCACGCTGACCTCGTTGGTCTGCGCCTTCTCGCCCTTGTGGGGGACACGCCCGAAGAGATCGAGCACCCAGCCGCCCACCGTGTCGAAGGCGTCGTTGGGAAGGCTCAGCCCAGTGGCGGCATTGAGCTCCTCGATGGAGAGCTTGCCCGAGACACGGTACGTCGTGGCATCCAGCTTCTGGATGAGGCGCTCTTCCTCGTCGAACTCGTCGCGGATCTCGCCCACCAGCTCCTCGAGCAGGTCCTCGAGCGTGACCAGACCCGCGGTGCCGCCGTACTCGTCCACCACGATGGCGAGATGGAGCTTCTTGGCCTGGAACTCGCGCAGGAGGGCGTCGGCCCGCTTGGACTCGGGCACGAAGTAGGGCGGATGCAGGCGCGCCCGGAGGTCGAAGTCCCGGGGCAGGCCGCGGAGGTGGGGTAGGAGATCCTTCGTGTAGAGGACTCCCACGATCTGATCGACCGTCTCGTCGAAGACGGGCACCCTCGAGTGGACGTGCTCGCGCAGCAGGGGCAGGAGCTCGGAGGGCGGAGTGGCCAGGTCCAGGCAGAACATGTCCGGCCGCGGCACCATGACCTCGCGGACCAGAGTGTCCTCGAGCTCGAAGACCTTGTGGATCATCTCGCGCTCGGTGCGATCCACCACGCCTTCGCGCGCGCCCACGTCCACGAGGGTGCGCAGCTCTTCCTCGGAGATCTCGGGCTCTCCCCGCTTCCTTTCCGAGCCCACGAGGCGCAGGGTGAGCGCGGTCACCCCGCTGAGCACCATGCGGACGGGCGAGAGCAGGACGGACAGCCAGGCTACCGGCCGATTGACCCAGGTCGAGTAGCGCTCCGGGTGCTCGACGGCCAGGGTCATGGGCAGCACTTCGCCGAAGACGACGAGGAGCACGATCATGGTGACGATGGCGATGGGCAGGCCCGCGGCGCCGAAGAGCTTGGCCGCGATGAACTCCGCCAGCGCCGAGGCCCCGATGTTGACGAGAGTGATGCCGACGAGCAGGGTGACGAGCAGGTCGTGCGGGCGCGTGAGGAGCGGCTTGAGCGCTCCCTCGTCCGCGGCCTGCGCCTCGGCGAGGCGCTTGAGCCGCGCCCGCCCCAGGGAGAAATAGGCCGCCTCCGCGCCCGTGAGGAGCGCCGAGAGCAGCACCAGGGTGCCGAGGATCAGAAGCTCGAGGAGGCTCAGGCTACTCACGGAAGTGCTCGTAGCCATGCGGCATGGTCGCGGGCTGTCCCGCGCCGTCCACGAACGCGATCCCCGCCTTCAGCCCCTCGATCTCACCGATGACGGTGAGGGCGGCGCCCGTGGCCCGCCGCAGCCCGTGAGCGAGGACCTCGACCGAGGCGGGATCGCACGTCACGAGCAGCTCATAGTCCTCGCCGCCCGCGATGGCCCACACGAGGGCATCGGCCCCGAGATCCCGCGCGATCTCACGAGCATGTCCATCCACCGGTACGCGATCGAGGGCCACGCGGGCCCCCACCCCGCTCTCCCGGCAGATGTGCCCGAGATCCGCGCTGAGCCCGTCGGAGAGATCCATCATGGCGTGGACGCCTGCGGCGGCTCCGAGCCATCGCCCCTCGGACACCCGCGCCGTCGGTCGTAGATGGGCGAGAGCGCACGCCTCGGCGGCGGGGCTCTGCCGGCTCCGCCCGGCCTCGAGGGCGGCGAGTCCCGCGGCCGCGCGGCCGAGGGTTCCCGTGACGGCGATCAGATCACCGGGCTTGGCGGCGGAGCGAAGATGCGGCATGCCCTCGTGCTCGCCCAGCAAGGTGACGTTGACGAACCAGCCCCCGGGAGAGACCGAGGTGTCGCCGCCCACCACGACCACGCCGTGCGGAGCGGCGGCCTGCCGCATGCCGTCGTAGAGCGCCGCGACGTCGGCAGGATTCGCCGGCGCGGGCAGGGCCAGCCCGACCAGCGCCCAGCGCGGGCGGCCGCCCTTGGCGGCGATGTCGGACAGATTCACGGCCATGGCCTTCCACCCGATATCGACGAGCGTCGCCCAGGCGAGACGGAAGTGGACGCCCTCGATCAGGAGATCGGTCGTAGCGAGCAGCCGGGTCTTGAGCGTCGGCTCCAGCACCGCGGTGTCGTCCCCGATGCCCATGATCACGCCGGTCGCCTCGCCAGGCGCCATGGCGCTCCGGATGAGACGGATCAGCTCCAGCTCCGTCGCCGGGGAAGGATCAGATGGGGTCGCACCTGGCGGGGATGGGCGGGGCAACGAGGAACTTGGAGGTTCGGCGTTGCCCATCAGGCCGCGGCCGCCGTGCGCGGCCGCCCGAGGAAATTGCGCAGGAGCGCCTTGCCCTGGCCCGTCAGGATGGACTCCGGGTGGAACTGGACGCCCTCGACGGGGAGATGGCGATGGCGCAGGCCCATGATCTCGCCGTCCTCGGCTCTCGCGGAGACCTCGAGGACGGGCGGGAGACCCTGGTCGAGCACCACCAGGGAGTGGTAGCGCGTGGCATCGAAGTCCTGCTCGAGCCCCGTGAAGACCCCGCAGCCATCGTGGTGGATGCGGGAGGTCTTGCCGTGCATCTGCTTGCGCGCGCGCGCGACGGTGCCCCCGAACGCCTGGCCGATGGCCTGGTGCCCGAGACAGACGCCGAGAATCGGCGTGGTCGCGTGGAAGCGTCGGATCAGACCGAGCGAGATGCCCGCGCCGTCCGGATTGCCCGGCCCCGGGGAGATGACGATGCGCTCGGGCTTGAGTCGCTCCACCTCGTCGAGCGTGATCTTGTTGTTGCGCGCTACGTGCATGTGGGCACCCAGCTCGCCCATGTACTGCACGAGGTTGTAGGTGAACGAGTCGTAGTTGTCCAGCACGAGAATCATGGATTTACCGGATCCCGGGGGGGAGCGCCGGCTGCCGCTCCTCGGGTTTCGCTCGCCTCGGAACTGGCGGGGCCCAGCCCACCGAAGTTCCTCGGCTCGCCCTGCGCCCCGGGCCCCCCACCAGCTCTCGCAATCTCACCGGGCTTCTCCTTACCGGATCCGGGGGGGAGCGCCAGCTGCCGCTCCTCCCCCGGGCCCCCCCACCAGCTCTTGTAAGCTCACCGGGCTTCTCCTTGCCGGGGTGTCGTGTCTTGCCGCCCGCCGCTCTGCTGTGACATGCGGAGGGCGAGGATCATGCCGCGCGCCTTGGAGCAGGTCTCGAGCCACTCGGTCTTCGGGTCGGAGTCGGCCACGATGCCCGCGCCCACCTGGATGGAGGCGCGGCCCCCGTGGCAGACCACCGTGCGGATGGTGATGCACGAGTCCAGAGTGCCCGCGTAGGAGATGTATCCGACCGCTCCTCCATAGGGGCCGCGGCGCGTGGGCTCGAGCTCCTCGATGATCTCCATGGCGCGGATCTTCGGGGCGCCCGTCAGGGTGCCCGCGGGGAAGCACGCCTCGAGCACGTGGAAGGCATCGCGCCCTTCGTCGAGCTGGCCGCGCACGTGGCTGACCAGGTGCATGACGTGGGAGTAGCGCTCCACCACCATGAACTCGGAGACCTCGACGCTGCCGAGCTTGCTCACCCGCCCCACGTCGTTACGCCCGAGATCCACGAGCATCACGTGCTCGGCGCGCTCCTTGGGATCGGCCGCCATCTCGGCGGCCAGGCGCGCGTCGTCCTCCTCGGTCCGCCCGCGCGGGTGCGTGCCCGCGATGGGCCGCTCCTCGACGCGCCCGTCTTCCAATCGCACCAGGACCTCGGGCGAGGAGCCGACGATGCTCGTCTTGCCCAGGCGCAGGAAGAAGAGATACGGGGAGGGGTTGATGGTCCGGAGGGCACGGTAGACCGTGAAGGGGTCCGCGCGGAGCTCGGTGTCGAGACGACGGGCGACCACGATCTGGTAGGCGTCGCCCGCGGCGATGTACTCCTTCGCCTCGCGCACGCGCTCCATGTAGGTCGGCTCGTCCATGGTCGATGTGAAGCCGTCTTCGGCCATGGCGAGCAAGGGCTCGACCGAGGTGAACGTGAGCGGCGCCGGCGGCCGGGCGGGGCGTCCCAGCTTGGCCATCAGCATGCCGATCTTGACCGCCGCCTCGTCGTAGGCGCGGTCCAGGGCGGCGGGATCGCGCCCGGTGATATGGGCGTTGGCGATGAGGAGCAGTCGATGGCGCAGGTTGTCGAAGACGAGCAGGCTGTCCGTGAACATGAACACGGCGTCCGGGAGCTTGAGGTCGTCCTTGGCCCGGCGCGGCAGCTCCTCGACGTGACGGACCATGTCGTAGGAGATATAGCCCACCGCTCCGCCCTGGAAGCGCGGCAAGCCGGGGACGGTCACCGGCTGGTAGCGCGCGAGGAGTCCCCGCAGAGCCTCGAAGGGGCTCCGCGCCTTGATGGTCTCGACGCGGCCGTCGGCGTGGCGCACCGAGAGGCGATTGCCCTTGGCCGTGAAGACCATGGACGGCTCGGATCCCAGGAAGGAATAGCGCGCCCACTTCTCACCGCCCTCGACCGACTCGAGCAGGAAGGCATAGGGCCCGGGACGCAGGCGCAGGAAGGCCGAGAGCGGCGTGTCCAGATCCGCCGCCACCTCCGCGTAGACGGGCACGAGGTTGCCGCCGGCGGCCAACCGGCGGAACTCCTCGCGCGACGGAGAGAGCGGGGGCAGCGCGTGCCCCACCGTGGTCATGGCGTCCCGGCTAGGCGAGCGAGTCCAGCTTCTTCTTGAGCTGGGATTTCGGCACGGCCCCGATGACCTGGTCCACCACCTTGCCTTCCTTCATGAAAAGAATGGTAGGAATGGAGCGGATGCCATAGCGCGCGGCCAGGGCAGGGCTGTCGTCCACGTTCACCTTGGCGAGGCTGACCGTGCCCTGGGAGTCCGTGGCCAGCTCTTCCAGAGTGGGGGCGATGGCGCGGCAGGGCGCGCACCACTCCGCCCAGAAATCCACCATGAGGAGTTCCTTGTGCTTGCCAACCTCGGCGTCGAAGCTTGCCTCGTCCAGATGCAGGGGCGTGTCGGCCATTTCTCTCAAGTCTCCTTTAGTGGGACTTCCTGCGAGCGCGGGCGCCATCGAGATAGCGGACCATCCAGTCGCGCGCCAGGTCCTTGCAGCCGAGACCGAAGGCCAGGGCCAGACCTAGACAGATGCTGCCCAGGACGATGACGAAGGCCCAGCGGACCAGCTCGGGGGCTATGCCGAGCTCCTCGAGGGTGACGGCCACCGTGAACGCGACGACGGCATAGCGCGTCATCGCCGCGAGCACGTCGGTCTCGGCGAGCCCGGCATTGGCGGCCGCTGTCCTCACGCCTCCTGCTAAGACATTGGCCACGAAGAGTCCCAGGATCAGCGCCACGACGGCGGCGATCACCTTGGGGACATAGAGGACGACGTGGTTCAAGAGCTCGGACACTGGGCTCAGACCCAGGACTGAGGCGGCCGCCAGGAGCACCGCCAACCCCACCAACCACTGGGCCATGATGGCCACGAGCTCAGCCGGGCTCTGGCGGATATCTGCTTTGACCAGGACCTCGTCGATTCCCGCCCTTTCCGAGGCCATGTCGAGACGGATGACCAGGAGAAGGCGGAACACCAATAGGCGCGCGAACTTAGCGAGTAGCCACCCTACGGCGACGATGACGATGGCGGCCACCAGGCTGGGAAAGTAGGCGACCATCTGGGCGGCGAAGGCTCGGCCTGGCTCGAGGATGGCGGCTTGCAGGTCCATAAAAACGCAGGCCTACGCTAGCATACCCCCCCGGGCATCGCAAGGCGGCCCCGGAGCGGATTCTCTTGACACTTTCCCGGTCCACCTGTGATTCTGAAACTCCCAAGGTTCCAGTAAGTTGCAGCGCATGATAGGCCTGGGTCGGGGGCCTTCCGGGGCGGGCTAGCCGATGTCGATCACCCTATTGAAGGGGCGAGGAGCTCAATGGCCAAGGTCATGGTGGTCGACGACGCCTACTCGGAGCTCAAGTTCATGGAAGGCATCCTCAAGTCCGCCGGCCTCGACGTCGTGACGAGCCTGGACGGCGACAAGCTCGAGGACAAGATGGTCACGGAGCGCCCGGACCTGCTGCTCCTCGACATCGTCATGCCCAACCGCAACGGCTACGAGCTTCTCCGCAGCATCAAGCGTGACGCGCGCACGCGGCACACGCCCGTGGTGCTGGTCAGCTCGAAGAACCAGGATAGCGATCGCGTGTGGGGGAAGCGACAGGGCGCCGACGAATATCTCGGCAAGCCTTTCACCGCCGAGCAGCTCGTCACCATGGTCAGGCAGTTCGTCAAGTGAGCGCGCGGGTCGGCGCGCCACGATGACCACGCAACCCGCCGCAGCGCCTCGGGCAGTCCAGCAAGCCCGCGCGTGCCTGGTCAAGCTGGGGAGCATCCTGTACGCCGTGGAGGTGCGGTACGCGCGAGAGGTGGTGGTCTTCGACGAGTACACCCAGGTGCCCCTGGCGCCTCCGCACCTGATCGGCGTGG
>DASYTI010000209.1 GCA_036002485.1 Candidatus Methylomirabilota bacterium
CTCGGAGGGGGGCTCCGCCCCCCTTCCGAAGCCTCCCCCCGACGCAGTGCGAGCCGCAGGACGTCGCGGGGCTGGGGCCCCGCCGTCCGAGGCGAGCAATCTGAGAACTGCGCCGGCGAAGCCGGCGCTCGAAGCGGAACACTCTTGCTCGCGAGGAGACGGGAATTGCTTGGACGGGTCGCTAGAGGGCGGGCGCGACGGCGGCGGCCGGCGCGGCGGCCGTGCGATCGGCGGGCCGGGCCGCGAATCGCGATTTCAGGCGAAGGGCCGGGGCCTCGATCCAGCGGTAGGAGGCCGCGGCCATGGCGAAGGTGATTACCCACGCGGGCACGATTCGCGACGGGAGGTATTCGAGGATGCCCGAGGCCCACAGGGCTCCCGCGAGAAAGAACACGGGAAGGTGCCACAGGTAGAGCGCGTAGGACCGCTTCCCGATCCACACGAGCGGTGACCAGGCGAGGAGGGGAGCCAGGCGGGAGCCGGGCCGCAGCACGTCCACGATGAGAATGCCCGCGGCCACCGCCACGATGGTGCTCGCCCCCCGCCGGGCATAGTCGTCGGGCAGACGCGCCACCACGAGGACGGCCACGAGGACGGCGGCGGCGGCCAGCGCGGCGACCGGCCATCGCCGTCTTGTCGAGGCCGACGGATCGCGCGCGCTCCGGATGTACCCCCACGACACGAGGCACGCCGTCGCGCACCCGATGAGGATGGGATCGGCGTGCGCGTCCGTGCCGAGGTAGAAGCGCCGGCCCGTCGCCCCGCTCACCGCCAGGTGATAGCGGAGGAGGATCGATCCCAGGGTGGCCAGGAGAAGCCCGGCCACGAGCAGCCAGCGCGCGCGCACGCGGCGGAGGAGTAGGGCGAGGACGGGCGGCCATACGAGGTAGAACTGCTCCTCGATCGACAGCGACCAGGCGTGCCCGAGCATGCCCTGGGGAAGCCCCGCGATGGCCGCCCAGTTCGCCACGTAGAAGATCACCGCGAGGACGAAGAGCGACATGCCGACGACCCGGGAGGGGCCCGCAGTAGCGATCATGGCCACGCCGGAGACGATCACCACGGGCACGAGGGCGGGGAGAAGCCGAAGGGCCCGCCGGCAGTAGAAGTCACGCAGGGCGATGCGCCCCGCGGCCGCGTGCTCTTCGATCAGGAGCGTGCTGATGAGGAAGCCGCTCAGGGTGAAGAAGACGTCAACGCCGAGGAAGCCGCCGTGAATCAGCCCGGAGTGATAGAGCATGACGGCGAGGATGGAGATGGCGCGGATGCCGTCGAGGGCGGGGTGGTAGCCGAGCCGTGTCGTCATGGGCGGCGCTTCGGGACAGTGGCGAATGGCGGGTGGCCGGACAATGATCTACATCTAGCACGGCCGCCGGGAGCCGCCCGAGAGAATTGGGAGACTCAGCCGAGCTCGGCCAGGGCCTCCAGAATCACGGGCTTGGGGACGTCGAAGACGATGCGGAAGCGTCCGATCTCCGGGGCGAGCACGAACGGCACGCGCCCCTCCTTGCCCTTCTTGTCGCGCGCCATGGCCTCGATCACTCGCTCGGGCGCTTCCCCCACCTCGCGCACGGGCAGGCCCATCGTCTCGAGCAGCCGCACTTGCCGGGCCCGCGTCTCCGTCGAGGCCAGGCCCAGGCGCTCGGCCACGCCGGCCTCTGCCACCATGCCGAGCGACACGGCCTCGCCGTGGGCGAAGCGCGCATAGCCGGTGACCGCCTCGATGGCATGTCCGATGGTGTGGCCGTAGTTGAGCACGTGACGAAGCTCCGCCTCTTGCTCGTCGCGCTCGATCACGGACGCCTTGAGACGGCACGAGCCGGCCACGATCCGCTCGAGGATCTCGGGCTCCCGCTTGGCGAGGGCGGCCGCGTTCCGCTCGACCTCGTCGAAATACGCGGCGTCCAGCACGATGCCGTGCTTGATCACCTCGGCCAGCCCGGAGCGGTACTCGCGCTCCGGTAGGGTCTGGAGCGCGCCCGTGTCGGCCAGCACGAGACGCGGCTGGTGAAAGGCGCCGATCAGGTTCTTGGCGCGCGGATGATCGATGGCCGTCTTGCCGCCTATGGAGGCGTCCACCTGCGCGAGCAGGGTCGTGGGCAGCTGAACGAAGTGGACGCCGCGCATGTAAGTGGCGGCCACGAAGCCCGCGAGGTCTCCCACGGCGCCGCCTCCGAGGGCGACCACGGCCGAGCCTCGATCGAGCCCGAATTCGAAGAGGCGGTCCCAGGTCCGCTCGGCGACCTCGAGGGTCTTGGCGCGCTCGCCCTCGGGGAGCATGACCGTGGTGACGTCGAAGCCCGCGCCGACCAGGCTCCGGGTCACCGCCTCGCCGTGGAGGCCGTGAATGACCGGATCAGTGATGAGGGCGAGCTTGCGCCCCACCCCGAGCTGAGAGATCTCCGGGCCGGCCTGGGAGAGCAGGCCGGCTCCCACGGCAATGCGATAGGAGCGGGCGCCGAGCTTGACGGGGACGTCGATCATCGGACGTCCAGGCTACCAGGTTTTGAGGTAGTCGAGATAGCCCTGGTAGTTGCGGCGCACCTCGTCGATGCCGTCTCCTCCGAACTTCTCCAGGAAGGCCTCGGCGAGCACGAGGGCCATCATGGCCTCGCCGACCACGCCGGCCGCCGGCACCGCGCAGACGTCACTCCGCTCCACCACCGCCTCCACCGCTTCCTTGGTCGCCGTGTCCACCGAGCGGAGCGGCTTGCGGAGGGTGGAGATGGGCTTCATGGCGGCGCGCACCACCACGGGCTGGCCATTGGTGACCCCGCCTTCGAGGCCGCCCGCGCTGTTCGACTGGCGGTGAAAGCCGCTGTCGGCGTCGAAGAGGATCTCGTCGTGGACTTGCGAGCCCGGGCGGCGGGCGGCTTCGAAGCCGAGGCCGATCTCCGCGCCCTTGATCGCGTGAATGGAGCAGAAGGCGCGGGCCAGGCGTCCGTCGAGCTTCCGATCCCACTGCACGTAGGAGCCGAGGCCCACGGGGCAGCCGAGGGCGACGACCTCGAAGACGCCGCCCAGGGTATCGCCCGCGGCCTTGGCCTCGTCTATCGCCTCGATCATGCGCCGCTCCACCTCGGGATCGGCGCAGCGGACTTCGGAGGCCTCGGCGCGGCGGCGGACCTCTTCCCACGGAATCTCCAGCGCCCCGATGCGCACCCCGCCGATCTCCGTCACGTGGCTCAGAATGGTGATGCCGAACTCGTCGAGGAGCCTCTTGGCGACCCCGGCCACGGCCACGCGCGCCGTGGTCTCCCGGGCGCTGGATCGCTCGAGCACATTGCGGATGTCGTGGTGGCCGTACTTCATGGCCCCGGCCAGGTCGGCATGCCCGGGGCGCGGCCTGGTCACGGTTTTGGCGGCCGCCCCCGCCGGCGGATCGCCCACGGCCATGGTCTGCTTCCAGTTTTCCCAGTCGCGGTTCTGGATGGTCAGGGTGATGGGACTGCCGAGGGTCCGGCCCCCGCGCACTCCCGCAGAGATATGGGCCTGATCCTGCTCGATCTTCATCCGACCGCCGCGGCCATAGCCGCGCTGGCGGCGCGCGAGATCCGCGTTGAGGTCAGCCTCGGCCAGGGGCAGGCCGGCGGGGACGCCGTCGATAACGGCGGTCAGCGCCTCCCCGTGGGACTCGCCGGCCGTGAGGAAGCGGAACGCCCCGCCCAAGAGCCCTCTCTACCGCGGAGCGATCGGCGTCAGGGCCAGGCCGGCCCCGCCCTGGGTCGTCAGGATAGACGGCGTGACGAACACCACGAGCTCTCGCCCGGTCTCGTTGTTCTCCTTCTGCTTGAAGAGCCAGCCGAAGATCGGGATGTCGCCGAGGAGCGGTACCTTGCGCACGGTGGTCGACACGATACCCTGGGTGACGCCGCCGATGACGAGGCGGTCGCCCTCCTTGATGAGCACCTGTGTCTCGGCCTTGCGCCGGTTGATGATAGGCACGGCCACGCCGGCGGCGGGCGTGATGGTGTCGCCGCGGGAATTGTTCTCCACCACGACGAGCAGCTTGATCTTGGCCACGATCTGATCGCCGATCTTCTCTCTCAGCACCGTCGGGGTCACCTCGAGCTTGAGCACAGCTTCCTTGAACTGGATCTGCGTGCCGGCCGAGCTGACCGTAGCATACGGGATTTCCTCGCCGAGCGACACCGCGGCTTTGTTGTTCTCCACGGTGACGATTTCGGGCCGAGCCAGTGTGCGCGTCTTGCCCTGAGCGGCCAGGGCCTGGAGGGCCAGGTTGATGTTGAAGCGGTTGGAGACCAGGCCGAAGGCGATGCCGCCCGCGGGCACGCCCGCGTTCGAGGCGTTCGGGAGTCCGGCGAAGGGCAGGTTGACGACGTTGCCGCCCAGGGGCAGACCCGTGGTGGCCGAGATCGGGAAGAGCTGCGAGAGCGTGAGGTTCGGGTTGGCCGGCGTCAAGTTCCACGGGGCGGTCGGGTTGAACGGCGCGATGGTGCCGTCCGGCAAGAGCACGCCGGCGAAGGCCGGGGAGATCGTGCCGGCGTTCTTGCCTGGGGCCGACTGGAAGCCCTGGCCGATCAGCGTCGTCGTATTGTTGATGTTGCCGGCGCCGGCCCCACCCCACTGCACGCCGATGCCCTCGAAGGCGTTGCGATCGAGGATCTCCATCCTCGCCTCGATCTTGACCTGGGGCAGCGGCACGTCCAGCTGCTCCTTGATCAGCTTCTTGATCCGCTCGAGATCGGCCTCGTAGTGGCGGATGAACACGCTGTTGGTCGGCTTGTGCGCCTGGATGGTGATGCCCTTGGCGAGCACGTCCTGACTCACGGAGACAACCTGCGGGGGTTGCCCGGGCAGGAAGGGCGGATACGGGTTGTTCGGCTCCGGGAGCCGCCCCAGCGCCGGGTTCGGTGGTCCGCCGCCTGACGGCACCACCGTGGGCTGCTGCGGGATGCTCTGGATGATGGGGATCGGCGAGACGGGCGCCGAGCCCGACGGCGGAATGCCGAGGATGCCCTGAAGGGTCTTGGCCACGTCCTCGGGATCGGCGTACGAAAGCCGGATCGTCTCCTCCCGCAGCGGTCCGCGGGCCTTGGCCTCGGCGATGGCCGCTTCGGCCTGGAGCTTCTTGGTAGCCGCCTCCGCCTCTTTCACTTCCGCCTCGGCTCGCTTGGTGCGGATCTCGGTCTCGGACTTGACCTGGGCTTCCTGGACGCGCGCGTGCGCCTCGCGCTCCTTGGTCAGCTGCTCGGTCGAAACGATGCGAATGACGCTGCCCCGCTCCAGCTTCTGGAGTCCGCGCGTCTCCAGGATCGTGTCCAGGGCCTGCTCCCACGTGACATTGCGGAGCGACACCGAGACCTTGCCCTTGACATCGTCGCCCGCCACGATATTGCGACCGCTCTCGGCCGCGAGGATGCGCAGGAGGTTGACGACGTCGGCATCCTTGAAGTCGAGCGAGATGAGACGCTGGCCGTTTCCGGCCGGCGGCGCCGCCGGGGGAGCGGCCGGCGGCGGGGTGGGACTGGGAGTCGCCTGGGCGGGCACCGGCACCAGCGCGATGGGCGCGAGGGTCGCCGCCTTGACCAATGCGTCCTTGGTCCTCACCTCTGGGGTCCGTGCGGCTGGCGTCCGGATTTCTGAGGTCCGCACTTCCAGTGACCGCGGCTCCTGGATGCTGACAGGTGGCTCGGGCCCGGCCCTCGGCGGCGCCGGCCGGGAATCGAGCTTCAGGGACTCGAACGCCTCGGCGACTCGCTGCGCTTCCACCTTCTGCAGAGTGATCTTGCTCGCGGCGGGGATCGCCGTCGACGCCGTGGCCGTCTCCTTGGCCTTGGGCGCAGGCTTGTCCGCCTGGGCGGTCCCGCCCGGCTCGAACACGAGGGCGAGCCCGTCGGGGCGCTCGTCGATTCGGTACCCGACTTTGCGAGAGAGCTCCACGACCACGCGAGCCGTGCCCACGCGGAACTGGCTGCCGCGCACCTCACGCACGGGGTCGCCGTCGGACTTGAGGGCCGTCCGGTTCCAGGCGAACGTCGTTCCCTGCATGTCGATCACCAGCCGGTTCGGGGAATCGATGAAGCTCGCCGCATACCGGGTAGGTCCGCTCATGCTCACCAGGACGGTGATGCCGTCGGCCTGGCGGTCCACCGTGATGGACTTGAGCTGGACCGACGCATCCGGCGTCTGCGCGATCCCGACGCCCGCTCCGAGGACTCCCCCCAGGACCAGCAATCCCAACGGCCAGCGCAGCGATCTGCCCAGTCGGCCCCGCGATCCACCAAGCGCGCGCAGCGATCCACCAAGCAAGCGCAGCGATCCGAATGTCGGCGTCTGAGGCTTCATGCGGCGATCACCCCTTCTTCCTGCGTGCTGTGCCCATCATTTAGTCCAGCGGCAAGCGCAGGGTCACCGTGGTCGGTCCCTGGCCGGGCTGGGCCGCGACCGCGAAGGTCACGGACGCAGCGGTGATGGCGGTCACTCGGCCATTGCCGAGGGCGTCGCCGGTCTTGAGGATGTAGCCGATGCCGTCAGGGCCCTCGACGAGCGCCATGAGCCCCGGACGACCCTGCACGATTCCGACCAGCTTGGCCGCCGTCAGAGTGATGCCCTTGTGCTCCGCGGCGAGCGAGACAGGCGTGAACGGATCGCGGCGTCCCTTGGAGTCGAAGGCGATGGGCGGGAGCGGCGCGCCCGCCTCCGGCTCCTTCGGCTTGATGGCGCTCGCGCCCGGCGCGGCCGGAGCACCGGGCGCGGGAGGAGCCGCGACCGGCGGCGGCGTGGGCGTCGGCACGGGCGCCGCGGGAGGCGCCTCGCTCCCGCCACAGGCGGCCAGGAGGGCCGAGGCCACGAGCAGTGGGGCGTATCGATGGTGCGGCGTCATCGGGGCGTTCCTGGCTGACCCGCGGCGGGCCGCGGAGTCGGCGCGGGAGCCGGAGCGCCAGGCTTTGGCGGCGGCGGGGCGCCCTCGGGTCGGAACACATAGGTCGCCAGGGTCATCTCGGCGCGCAAGGTGCCGGTGGGACGCTC
This sequence comes from Candidatus Methylomirabilota bacterium, assembly GCA_036002485.1. Taxonomy (NCBI): domain Bacteria; phylum Methylomirabilota (SeqCode); species Candidatus Methylomirabilota bacterium. The sequence continues at coordinate 6,994 of DASYTI010000209.1, forward strand.
GATGCCCGTGAACTTGAACTCGCCCAGCGAGACGATGCGCGACAGCTTCCCCAGCTTCTCGAAGAACGCGCCCAGCTGGTTGTAGCTGCACTCGACGGTGACGGCGATCGGCACTTCGGTCAGCACGTCCCGGTCCTCGGGATTCTTGGGCTGGAACAAGGCGACCCCCAGCCCGGCCTGTGAAGCCAGATCCGAGACCTGTCGATAGAGCCGCGGAATCTCACGCTCCGTGGGGAGGCGCTCCTTGGCGGTCTCGAGGCGCTTGCGGAGCGCCTCCGCCTGGGCGCGAAACGGGCGGAGGTTGGCCTCGTCGGCCCTGGCCTTGAGAACTTCAGCCCGCAGCACTTCGTTCTGCTGCTGCAGTCCGTCGCGGTCCGTGGCGGCCGGCGAGATGAGCAGGAAATAGGAGAGGGCCCCCAGAATGATGAGCAACATCGCTCCGAAGATGACCTTCTGCTGCCGGGGAGCGTTGACGATGGAGTCGAAGGCGCCCATGGGGTCAGGGCTCGAAGCGCGTGACCACCTCGAAGGTGATCAGACGCGGCGATTTGGTCAGATCCTGCTTGGCGTCCGCGATGTCGACGTCCTTGAACTTGCCGCTGGCCTTGAGATTGGTCATGAAGTCGGAGAGGGCGGTGGAGCTGTAGGCAGTGCCGGCGAACCGGAGCTGGGTGCCCTTCTCCTCCATGCGCGTGAGCCAGAGGTCCTTGGGCAGGGTGTCGAGGACGGAGTCGAGAAGGTAGACGGGGCGGGTCTGGCCCCGCGCGACGATCTCGATGGCGTTCACCCGTCGCTCGAGGAGCTCCTTGTCACGCCGGAAGCGCTGCCCTTCGGCGATGAGCCCCTTGAGGCGGTCCGATTCCTTCCGGTTCTCCGCGATCTCGCGGTTCAATCGGCTGACGTCGGCGGAGATGCTCCACCACCAGCCGCCCACCACGAGCACGAGCACGGCGGCGACCGATCCGAAGGCGACGCCGAGGTTGAAGCTCGGGAGCTGAAGTCCGGGACCCGCCTTCTTGGCCGAGGGCGGGGCGAGGTTGATCCGGATCATGCGGTCTTGTCCCCCGGCCGACGGAGTCCAAGTCCCACCGCGACGGCGAGGAAGGGGGCCATCTGGTCGAGCTCTTCCGTGGTGAATTCGGCCCCCTCGTACTCGATGTGCGCGAGGGGGCGGGCGATCTCCACGGGAACCCCCCAGGACGAGGAGAGGAACTCGTCGATGCCGGCGAGACGGGCGCAACCCCCCGACAGGACGATGCGGGCGATGCGCTCTGACTCGGCCGTGGAAGCGAAATAGTCGAAGGTGCGCTGCACCTCGAGCGACAGATCGCGGGACACGGCTTCGAGCGCGGGCACGAGGTCGTCCCAGGCCACGCCGACCTCCTGTCCCTGCTTGGCCGCCTCGGCCTTCTCGAACGGAATGTTGAGGCGCTGGGCGATGGCCTGGGTGTAGTTGTGGCCGCCGAAGGGAACGTCGCGCGCGAAGATCGAGGCGCCGCCGCGGACGACGTTGGTCTTCATGACGGTCGCCCCGATGTCGATGAGGGCCACCGCCTCATCGGCGCCGCCTTCCGGGTGATTGAGCTCCCACTGGTTCTGGATGGCGAACGCGTCGAGATCGACGACGAGGGCCTCGAGCCCCGCCTGTTCCACGGCGGCCACGTACTCCAGGACCTTGACCTTCTTGACGGCGACGAGCACGACCGACATCGCGTTCACGGATTCGCCCACGACCTGGTAGTCGAGGAACACGTCGTCCACCGCGAAGGGGATGTGATGCTCGGCCTCGAGGGTGATGGCGTCCGCGAGCTCCTTGGCCGTGACCCTCGGCAGGGGCACGCGCTTCACGATGCCCTCGCGCCCCGAGACGGAAATCGCGGCGGCCGTGTTCGTGATGCCCGCCTTCTGCACACACTCGCGGATCGCGTCGCTGACGAGCCCGGGCTCCTTGATGCTGCCCTCGCTGATCACGTCTCGGGGGAGGGGTACCTGGGCGAAGGCTTTGAGGGCATAGCCCGCCTTGCCCTCGACCAGCTCGATCGCCTTGACCGAGCTCGAACCGATATCGAGTCCGAACGTGAGGGGCCTCTTTCCCAGTCCAAAAAGCGCCATGTCGGCTCCCGATCCTGCTGGCCGCCGACCCTCCGGGGGGTTTCCCGCGGCCGCCTGCGGGTTGGCCTGCTCACCCGTAAAAATTGCTGACTAGCACGTAGCTTATATGCTGGCTCGGGGAAAGTGTCAACAGTTTGACGCTACAATAGGAAGGGGCACCCCGGAATGGTTTCCCCGACCCGTTGGGGAAATTCGCGCTAGTCGGGTAATTCCCGGTATGACCCGGGCTTGAGCAGCCAGCCAAAAGGAATGAGGCTATCGCCGCTCCGGGAAGCCGCGCAATCGAAGCGGATCGCGGGCCCGCCGCCCGCTCGATCGATGGCGGTGGCTCCGCCGCGGACGCTCTGGGCCACCACCTGGCCTTCGACACCTCCAGGAGAGGTTCCGCGATACGCGAACCCGTCGAGGGCATAGGCGAGTCCACGCAGCCGAGCGTCGCCGGAGATCTCCAGTGTGCCGGAGACGATCATCCATCCGCGAAAGACGCCGGCCCCGCCGCCCAGCACCACGCGCGCGAGATCGCTAGCGGGTGTCGCGTTGGAGATCGGGGCGCCACTCGCCGTGTCCACGAAGACGAGCCCATCGCGAGGCGGACTCGCGCCGTCGAAGGCGACGTTCCCGCGATAGTAGGTGCCGCGCGCCTGGGCCATGCGCCGCAGCGTGGCGAGCTCGGCGTCGGTGAAAGCCCACGCCCGCGCGTCTTGCCCCGGCTGCCCCTGGGCGATGTCGCTCGCCTGGTTGGGTATCGCATTGCCGTCGGCGCCCCAGACATCGGCACCCGGAGCCATGACGGCGGAGCCGCTCGTCCACGCCCCGAGCTTGGCGCCGCACGTGGTGTCGCCGCGGGCGTCCGCCGCGGCGCCCGCGGTGACCTGGAGCCCTCCTCCGGCGCAGAGCGCGCACGGCGCACTGTCGGCCGGCGCGCGCAGCCGCATGATGGTGGCGACGACGCGGTGATGCGCTTTCGCCCGCCCGTCTCCCGGATCATCGGTGGGGATCCAGCCGACGGCGACGATGTCCCGCTCATTGCCGCCTGCCCCGGGGGCCACGGTCAATCGGAACCCGCCCCACGCCACGCCCTCCAAGCTGACGGGCACGAGGACGCTGCCGTCATAGGGCGGCGGAATCACGGCGGGAAGAGGGTCGGGGAGACCCTCCGTTGCTCCCGGGTGCGCGAGGGCCCAGATGGCGCGCTCGAGACCGGCTTCGGCGAGCGCGGCCGCTTGGGCCGCGCGGAGCTGATTGGAGGCGATGCTGGGTTCGGTCGCCGACATCGCCGAGAGCTCGAGGAGGAGCGAGCCGAGCACGAGAAGCGCGATGAGAGCCACGGGCACCGCAACGCCTCGTTGGTTCCCCAGGAATGACCCTGACCGGCTTCTCACCGCTCGGCGACGAGGGTCGTCAGCGAGATCGTCTTGTCGGTCGAGGCCATGCCCACGGCGCTGACCGGGCGATAGGAGACGCGCACCGTGATCTGACGGAGGCGCGGCGAGACAATACCGGCGCAGCCGGACGACGCCGTGCAGTCCGAGATCCTGACTTCGCGACGGAAGGCGCCATAGGGTGGAGCCAGAGGGGACTCGTCAAGAAAGGTGGGCCGCCCGGCGGCGCGGGGTGCCGCGGCGGGGTGCCCTGAGACGCCGAGGCGATCCAGGGGCGGGCTCGAGCTCCAGGCCGCGGCGCGCGCTTCCTCGAGGCGCGCCAAGGCCAGAAAGGTCGCGGTCGAGAGCTGGCTACCCTCGCTGACCGCCGCCCCGGACACGGGGATCGATGAGGCGAGCGCGGTGAGTCCTAGGGCGAGGACGGCAACGGCGGTGAGGACGTCCGCCAGCACCGAGCTTCAGGGACCAATGACAACGCGACCCGAGGCGGACACCGTGACGGTCAGCGAGGCCGTGGCGTGGGTCACGGTGTAGGTCGCCGCCGGCGTCGCCGCGCCCAGGTAGTTGAAGACAGGATCGGCCGTGGTCGAGAGCGTGATATTGTCCGGCGCCGGAATATTTCCCAAGCCGTCGGTGCCCGGCCCGAGCCACACCGCTCCCCCGCAGCCGCCCAAGTGATAGTGCATGGCGCTGGCCGTGATATGGACGCACACGTTCCCGTTTCGCTGGAGCGCGAGCTGCCGACCTTGGTTGAGGTAGGCCGCGATATCCGAAGCGGCACCCCGCACCATGGCCGTGCGGTAGTAGCTCAGGAAATAGGGCGTCGAGAAGGTGGCGAGCACGCCTATCACGGCGAGAAGCACGATGAGCTCGGGCAGGCTGAAGCCGCGCTGGCGCTGCCGGCGCCCCGCCCGAAGCTGGCTGGTGTCTTGCCCGCTGCTGCAGTGATCGTCCAGGCGTCCGATTTGTGTGCTCATTTCACATCTAAATAAGCAAGAAAGGGGCCAGTATGCCTTGGGCCCCAGGTCAACCGCCCAGATACCAGGCGAGGAGGGGCCGTCCCCACAGGAGGCTGACCACGCCCCCGAGAGCCAGGAAAGGGCCGAAAGGAATGGCGGCCTTCCGGCCCTTTCGGCCCGTGGCCAGCAACGCGATGGCCACGGCGCCTCCGCTCCAGACGCCTATCAGGATGGCCAGGAGGGCCAGCTTCCAGCCAAGGAAGGCGCCGATCATGGCTCCGAGCTTCGGGTCGCCCCCGCCCATGCCCCGGCCCGCCGTCAGAAGAATGATCAAGACGAAGGGACCGCCCCCAACCACGATGCCCAGCAAAACGTCGAGCCAGCCCTGTGGACTGCCCAGCAGACTCAGCATGGCTCCGACCACGATCCCGGGGAGCGTGATGATGTCCGGGATGATCTGGTGGTCTAGGTCGATCCCGCTGATCACCACGAGGGCGGCCGAGAAGATGATGGCCGCCACGAGGTCGAGAACGGTCACGGCGCGCCAGGCCGCCAGGGCGAAGAGAAGGCCGGTCAGCAGCTCGACGGCTGGATAGCGCCATGAGATGGGATTGTGACAGGCGCGGCACCGGGCGCGCAGCACGAGCCACGAAACGACCGGGATGTTGTCGTACCACCGAATCGGGGTGCCACATGCGGGGCACGCGGATGGTGGGTGAACGATGCTGCGCTCCATGGGCAAGCGCGCAATCACGACATTGAGGAAGCTCCCGATGATGAGGCCGAAGAGAAAGCACATGCCCTCGAGGAAGAGGGGCGGAAGCACGGAGTGATTGTACAAGATGCGAAGCTCCGCCGACGCTCGTGAGGTGGGAAAAGACGCGACGAGGGAGGGGGTGACCCCTCCCTCGTCGGTGTTGGTCGTGTCGAGGGCGACTCTACGGAACCGTGATGGTGGTGCCGTCGCCGTTGGCGGTGATGGAGAAGGTTCCGGTGGTGCTGGAGGTGTAGGTGTAGGTTCCCGACCATGCCGGCGAGCCGCCCGGGGGCGGGGTCGGAATGTTGGCCATGAACGGGCCTGCGGTCTGTCCGAGGCCATTGGTCGTGGCCTGAGTCAGATCGGTGAGAGCCGCGGGCAGCGCCCCCATGTGGGCGGTGAACAGGCTCACCGATGATCCCATGGTCCGGGCGTCCGCCTGTGCCTTGGCGACTCGCGCGCGGGTCTGGACGTTGGCGTAGAGCGGGATGGCGATGGCCGCGAGAATGCCAATGATAGCCACCACGATCATCAGCTCGATAAGCGTGAAGCCGGCCTGGCTACCCTGGCGCGGCCTCCGCTCTGTATGGTATTTACTCAACATGTGTTGTCCCCTTTTAGAAAGGGCCGCATGCTAGGCCCAAAATGAATAAATGACTCCACTCCAGGACCACTCGGTAGCACGGTCAGTGCCAAAGAGGCTCCGGATCAAGCCAGGGACACTCCATTTTTAACGGACTCTTACGATGACTTTTCTTTCAATCCTTCCTCGAGCCATGCACGCGGAGGCCCGAGGCTGACAAATTGGGGAATTCGGAGTTCCGAGGAATGTCATTCGAGCCCACCCAAGCAAGACGGGGGAAGGCTTTTGGCCTTCCCCCGTCATAGCGGCGCGACTGGTGATGCAGGCGCGCGAGGGTCGCTTACGGAACGGTGATGGTGGTGCCGTCGCCGTTGGCGGTGACGGAGAACGTGCCCGTGGTGCTCGAGGTGTAGGTGTAGGTACCTGACCAGGCAGGTGAACCACCAGGAGGAGGCGTCGGGATTCTCGCCATGAAGGGCCCGGCGCTCTGGCCGAGGCCGTTCGTGGTCGCCTGGCTGAGGTCCGTCAGGGCGGCCGGCAGCGCGCCCATGTGGGCCGTGAACATGCTGACGGCCGAGCCCAGGGTGCGGGCATCGGCCTGCGCCTTGGCCACGCGGGCGCGGGTCTGCACGTTGGCGTACAGCGGAATCGCGATGGCCGCGAGGATACCGATGATGGCCACCACGATCATCAGCTCGATGAGCGTGAAGCCGCGCTGATTCCCCAGGGCCTTTCTCTTCGTGTGCCAGAATCTGATCATCGCTTCGTATCCCCCATGAAGTTAAGGGTCTCCTGGACCCGATATGAGAACTGGCTGCTTCTGGTCCTGCGGAAGCACTTTCAGTGCCACCTGTCCAAGAGCGCGACACATGTCAGCATTCCGACGTGACACACCGTTCGCGAGGCAAAATGAATTGCTAAATACCTGAAAGTTCTGGCGCGGAGAATTTGGGCCACCGCGCCCGCGGAGCTCCTCGACGCCATGCGCGCCCGACGATGCTGACACGTCCTGTTACTCGAACGGCCAAAGACTGTCAGGCATCCCCTCCCGATCCTTTGCGGACGAGGCTGTGTTTCTGGAGCTTGTAGCGGAACTGGCGAAAAGTCATCTTGAGCAGCTCGGCCGCCTTCGTCTGCACTCCTCCTGTACGATCGAGGGCCCGCTGGAGATACCCGCGTTCGATGGTGTCGAGGGTCGCCTCCAGGTCGAGCCCGTCCTCGGGCAGCTCCACCGCTTCCATGCCTTTGACCGGGCGCTCCCGTCGTAGCGTCTCCGGCAGCGAGTCCACCCCGAGCATGTCCCCCGCCCCCAGGACGATGGCCCTTTCGAGCACGTTCTCCAGCTCGCGGATATTGCCCGGCCAGTGGTATCGCTCGAGGACACCCATGGCGTCTGGCGCGACGCCGCGCGCCCCCTTGCCGAGCTCCTTGCCGAATTTCTGCAGGAAGTGCGCGACGAGCAGGGGGATGTCTTCGCGCCGCTCGCGAAGCGGGGGCAGCTGAATCGGGATCACGTTCAGCCGGTAGTAGAGGTCCTCCCGGAGCACGCCGTCCCTCACGGCGTCCTCGAGATTGCGGTTGGAGGCGGCGATGAGCCGCACATCGGTCTTCATGTCCTTCGTGTCGCCCACGCGCCGGATCTCGCGGGTCTGAATGGCCCGGAGGAGCTTGACCTGGAGCAAGGGCGGGATCTCGGTGATTTCGTCGAGAAACAGGGTGCCGCCTTCGCCCGCCGAGAAGAGGCCGATCTTGTTCGACACGGCGCCCGTGAAGGCGCCCCGGACATGGCCGAAGAGCTCGGACTCCATGAGCCCTTCGGGGATGGCCCCGCAGTTGACCGACACGAAGGGCTTGTCCCGGCGAAGGCTGTTGAAGTGGATGGCCCGCGCCACCAGCTCCTTGCCTGTCCCGCTCTCGCCCGTGATCATGGCCGTGGAGGGGCTGTCGGAGATCTTGCGGATGGTGTCGAAGACTTCGAGGATCCGCCCGCTCTTGCCGATGATGTTTTCGAAGCGGTGCTGCGTCTCCAGCTGCTTCCGCAGATAGAGGTTCTCGTCTCGCAGCCGCTTGCGCTCGAGGGCATTGCGGACGATGAGGCTGACTTCATCCAGCTTGAAGGGCTTGGTGATGTAGTCGTAGGCTCCGAGCTTCATCGCTTCGACGGCCGTCTCGGTGGAAGCGACGGCCGTGATGACGATCACGGCCATGTCCGGGGAGATCTCCTTGGCCGCCCGCAGCACCTGCAGCCCGTCGACCTTGGGCATGCGCAGGTCAGTGATGACGGCGTCCGTGGCGTCACGGCGAAGCGCCTCGATGGCCGCCTCGCCGCCCGCGGCGGTGACGACGTCATACCCTTCCTTCTCCAGGGTGATGGAGAGGAGGTCCCGCATGCTCTTTTCATCATCGACCACGAGCACACGGGCCTTGGCCATGATGGCCTGATGCTACACCGCGCCGTCCGTGGACGGAAGCGTTAGGGTGAAGGTGGCACCGGCGCTCGGCGCGCTCCGCACCTCCACGTGGCCCCCGTGGTCCTGGGCGACGCGGTAGACGAGGGCCAGGCCGATGCCGCTGCCCTCGGCTTTGGTCGAGAAGAACGGCTCGAAGATGTGGGGCAGGTCGGCGTCGGCAATGCCGTGGCCCGTGTCTCCGACCCAGAGCTGCAATCGCCGGGATGCCTCGCCGGGCAGGAACCGCGCCCCCACGCGGAGCTCGCCGCCGTCCTGCATGGCCTGCACGGCATTGATACAGAGGTTCCAGATGGCCTGACGCAGCTGCTGGGAATCCACGCGGGCGGGAAGGCTCTCGCCGTATTCGCGAATGACCTTGAGGGGGACGGGGAGGGCACGGTGTTCGATGAGGAGCACGACTTCCTCGAGGAGATCGGCGAGATTGACGTCATGCATGGCCATGGGCGCGGGCCGGGCGTACTCGAGAAAATCCCGGATGATCCGGTTCAGGCGCTCCGACTCGCGCAACACGATCTCGACCAGCCGGTCCCGCGTCGGATCCTGGGGCAGCTCCCTGACCAGGGCCTCGATGGCTCCCGACAGCGAGGCCAGGGGATTGCGGATCTCGTGGGCGATGTTCGCCGACAATCTTCCGATGGTGGCCAGCCGGTCCGCCTGACGGACGTGCTGCTCCATGCGCTTGATCGAGGAGAGATCCTGGCAGACGCCGATCAGACCGACGGCCTCCCCGCCGCCCGACCGGAGTGACCAGAACGAGATGCCCACGGGGACTTCCTGGCCGTCATGACGGCGCACGCGGATCTCGTAGCGAGGCGACTGCGCCGATGGACTCGCCACGCTCTTCCGCACCTCGGCGAGATCCACCTCCCGACCGAAGAGGGCCTCCCAGGGCTGGCCGAGCGCCTCCCGCTCGGCCACCCCCGTGATGGACTCGGCGGCGCGGTTGAAGGCCGTGATGCGCCCCTCGGGGTTGACGGCGATCAGCCCCGAACCGACCGACTGGAAGATGAGGTCGCGGAAGGCCTGCAGGTCGGAGAAGTCCCGGCGCTGGGTCTCGAGGCTGCGCTGGGCGAGGTAGTACCGCTCGGCCAGGGAGCCGGCGAGGAGGGCGATGGCCATGAGCACGCCCGCGTTGAGAAAGACGGTGAGAATCTGGAGCGCGGTCGCCTCGGCGGGCCCGGCCATGCCCAGCCAGGCCAGGACGTGCCGCCCCAGCACCACGGTGACGTAGAGGAAGCCCGCGAGGCCCGCGGCGGCCAGCCCACCCTGCCGCGCGGCCAGGAAGCACCCCTCCAGCACGGTGAGCACGTAGAGGAAGGTGAACACGGAGCGCGGGCCGCCGCTGGCCGCGATGATGCCCGTGACGAGGGCGACGTCGACGCCGATCTGCAGCCAGGCGAAGCGGCGGAGATCGATCACGTGCGCGCTGCCCACGAGCAGGACGCCGGAGATCAGGGCGGCCGCGAGGGCGGCCGTGGCGAAGGGCAGAAAGTCGAAGTGAAACCCGTCGGCGTACCGGAGCAGCGCCCCCGCCGTCAGCACCATGGCCGCCGCGATGAGGCGCGCCCAACCCAGACCTCGCAGGGAGCTCCGGAGCGCCTGAGGCTCTCGCACGGACACCCGCGCTACTTGACCAGGGTCACGAGCTTGAAGATCGGCAGGTACATGGCCACCACGAGGCCGCCGATGAGGACACCCAGCACGACGATCATGATCGGCTCGAGCAGGGCGGTCATGGCGCTCACCGCCGTGTCCACCTCGTCGTCGTAGAAGTCCGCGATCTTCGAGAGCATGGCGTCGAGGGCGCCCGTCTGCTCGCCCACGGAGATCATCTGGATCACCATGGGCGGGAACACGCCGGAGGCCTTGAGCGGCTCGGCCAGCGTCTTGCCCGCGGTGACGGCGGCCCGGCACTGGAGCACGGCCTTCTCGACGACCTTGTTGCCCGCGGTGCGCGCGGTGATACGCAGGCCTTCGAGAATGGGCACGCCCGAGGAGACGAGGGTGCCGAGGGTTCGCGTGAAGCGGGCCACCGCGACCTTGCGGATGAGCGTGCCCATCACGGGCACCTTGAGCAACAGCGCATCGATGGTGGCCTGCCCCTTCTCTGTCCGGTAATAGGCTCGGAGGGCGAAGACGCACCCGACGATGGCCGCGATGATGAGGAGGATGTACGTGCGCACGAATTCCGAGAGCCACACCACGACCTGGGTGGGCAGGGGCAGGTCGGCGCCCAGGTCCTTGAACATCTTGGTGAAGGTCGGGATGACGAAGGTGAGCATGAAGATCACCACGAGAGCCGCCACGCCCATGATGCTGGCGGGATAAATCATGGCGCCTTTGACCTTCCGCTTGAGGGCGGCCGCCTTCTCGATGTAGGCGGCCAGGCGCTGGAAGACGACGTCGAGGATACCGCCCGATTCCCCGACCTCGACCATGTTCGTGAACAGATCGTCGAAGGTCCGCGGGTGCCTCCGGAGGGAATCGGCGAGGGTCGAGCCCTGCTCGACGGAGCGGGCCACGCGGTCGGTGACGGCCCGGAGGTTCTTCGAATCGCTCTGCTCGGCCAGGATGTTGAGGCACTGCACGAGGGGCAGGCCCGCATCGATCATGGTGGAGAACTGGCGCGTGAAGATCGCCATCTCCTTGTCCTTGACCTTGCCGCCAGCCTTGCTCGGAGTCTTGCCCCCCGCTCGCTCTTGGATCTTGGTGACGAGGATGGCGCGCTTGCGGAGCTCGCCCACCGCCGACGTGCGGTCCGGGGCCTCGATCTCGCCGGTGGTGGTGCCGCCGGTGCCGCGTCCCTGATAGGTGAAGACGGCCATGTCAGGACCTCCTGTCTAGGCCAGCCGTTCGCACGACCCCGATCACCGCTTGCCGAACGGCGAGCCGCTGCCGCTGCCCGTGAGCGTGGCGGCGGCGGGCATGCCGCCGGGGACGGAGCCGAGGAGCTGGGAGAGCTCGTCGGGCAGCATGCTGCGGTTGAGCGCCTCCTCGCGCGTGATCTTGCGCTTCTGCACCAGCTCGAGGAGCGATTGGTTCATGGTCTGCATGCCGAATTTCTGGCCGGCCTGCATGGACGAGTAGATCTGGTGGATCTTCTCCTCGCGGATCAGGTTACGGACGGCCGGCGTGGTGACCATGATCTCCAACGACATCACGCGGCCGCGCCCGTCCGTGGTGGGGATGAGCTGCTGCGAGAGGACGCCTTCGAGCACGAGGGAGAGCTGGGCTCGCACCTGGGACTGCTGGGTCGTGGGGAACACGTCGATGACCCGGTTGATGGTTTGCGCGCAGGAATTGGTGTGCAGGGTGCCGAGGGTCAGATGGCCGGTCTCGGCGATGGTCAGGGCGGCGGAGATGGTCTCGAGGTCGCGCATCTCACCCACGAGGACCACGTCCGGATCCTGCCGGAGGATGTATTTGAGGGCGTTCTTGAACGAATGCGTGTCCGAGAAGACCTCGCGCTGGTTGACCAGGCACTTCTTGTGGTGGTGGACGAACTCGATGGGGTCCTCGATGGTCATGATGTGCTCGGTCCGCTCGTTGTTGATCTTGTCGACCATGGCGGCCAGGGTGGTCGACTTGCCCGAGCCGGTGGGCCCCGTGACCAGGATCAGGCCCTTGGGCCGGTCGGCGAGCTGCTCCACCACCGGGGGCAGGCCAAGCTCGTCGAAGGAACGGATCTTGATGGGGATGACGCGGATGGCCGCGGCCACCGCGCCGCGCTGACGGTAGACATTGCAGCGGAACCGGGCCAGCCCCTGGATGCCGAAGGAGAGGTCGAGCTCGTTGTCCTCCTCGAACTTCTGCTTCTGCCCCTCGTTCAGCACGCTGTAGGCCAGACGCTGGGTGTCCTGCGGCGTCAGGCGCTCGAACTGGGTCAGGGGGGTCAGCTTGCCGTGGAGCCGGATCTGCGGCGGGGTGCCCGTGGTGATGTGGAGATCGGATGCCCCTCGTTCGATCATGATGGTCAAAAGATCGTGCATCGTGGCGGCCATGGCTAAGCTATTCCTCCGTTGGTGTCATGCTAACCGAGCGTCACCCGCAGCACTTCCTCGATCGTCATGCCGCCCTCGATCACCTTCTGCAGCGCGTTTTGCCGGAGCGTCTTCATGCCCTGCCGCTGCGCGGCCTCCCCGATCTCGACGGCGGGAGCGTTCCGGATAATGAGATCACGAATGTCCTGATTGACGGGCATAACCTCGTAGATGGCCACGCGCCCCTTCATCCCCGTGAAATTGCAGGTGGCGCAGCCCTTCCCCTTGTAGAAGCTGATCTTGCCGAGCCCCTGCGGGATGTGCCCGTAGGGCACCAGGGTCTCCTCGTCGGCGTCGTAGGGCTGCTTGCAATCCTTGCAGACCTTGCGGCCGAGCCGCTGGGCCAGGATGAGGGTCAGCGAGGAGGAGACGAGGAAGGGTGGGATGCCCATGTCGAGCAGCCGGGCCACCGTCGACGGGCAGTCGTTGGTGTGCAGGGTGGTGAGCACGAGGTGGCCCGTGAGGGCGGCGCGGATGCCGATCTGCGCCGTCTCGAGGTCGCGCGTCTCGCCCACGAGGATGACGTCCGGGTCCTGCCGGAGGAAGGCTCGGAGCGCGCTGGCGAACGTGCGGCCGATTTCCTCGTTGATCTGCACCTGGTTGACCCCGCGCAGGTTGTATTCGACGGGGTCCTCCGCCGTCATGATGTTGATGTCCGGCGAGTTGATGGTGTGGATCGCGGAATACAGCGTGGTGGTCTTGCCCGAGCCCGTGGGCCCCGTGATGAGGATCATGCCGTACGGGTTGTTGATGGCCTTAGTGAACTGCTCCAGGCTCCAGGAGTCGAAGCCCAGCATGGTGAGATCGAGCTGGAGCGAATCCCTGTCGAGGATACGCATGACCGTCTTCTCGCCGAAGATGGTGGGGAGGGTGGAGACGCGGAAGTCGATCTCGCGCTGGTTGAAGCGGAGCTTGATACGGCCGTCCTGGGGCAGGCGGCGCTCCGCGATGTCGAGACTGGCCATGATCTTCACGCGGGAGGTCAGGGCGGCCTCCAGACGCTTGGGGGGGGTCATGATCTCGTGCAGCACGCCGTCGACGCGAAAACGGACCCGGAACACCTTCTCGTACGGCTCGAGGTGGATGTCGGAGGCGCCGCGCCGGATGGCGTCCACGAGGATCATGTTGATGAGGCGCACCACGGGCGCCTCGTCGGCCGACTCCTTGAGCTCGAAGACGTCGACCTTGCTCGCCGCTGCTTCCTCGTCCCCCTCGACCAGCTCGACGTCCGCGGCGGCGCCTTCCATCTCCGACACGATGTCGGCGATGCCGCCGCCCTTGCTGTCGTACGCTCGATCGATGGCCTGGCGGATGGCCACCTGCGAGGCTACGGCGGGAATCACCTGGAGATTCGTCATAAAGCCTACATCGTCCAGCGCGAAGACGTTGGTGGGGTCGCCCATGGCGAGGGTCAGGGTATTGCCCTGGAGCTTGACGGGCAGGACCTCATACTTCCGGGCGATCTGCTCCGGGACGAGCTTGAGGATGTCGGGGTCGATGTCCAGCTGAGAGAGGGTAATCGATTGGATGCCGTACTGGCGGGACAGGAAGGCGATGAGGTTCTCTTCGGTGACGAAGCTGAGCTTGACGAGTATGCTGCCGAGCTTGTCGTTGGAGCCTTTCTGCTCCTGCAGGGCGCGGGCCAGCTGCTCGTTGTCGATCAATCCCTCGCGGACGAGGAGATCGCCGAGGCGCCGGCTGACGGGCTGGGGCGGTCCGAGTTTGGGTTCGGCCATCGTGGAAAGTGCCGCGGGGCCTCCTAGTTGGCGCCGGCCACGCGCTTGAGGGCGTCGCTGAAGGCCTTGAAAGCCTCGTCCTGATAGAGCACGAAGGCGACCTTCTGCAGGCTCGTCTTCCCCTTGCGCACGTGCTCGACCACCGTGGAGATCATGACGTCGGCCGACCGCGCTGGAGGCACTCCTCCGACACCCGAGCCCAGGGCGGGGAAGGCGATCGAGGCCATCTTGTGCTTCTCCGCGATGGCCAGCGACGAACGCGTGGCCGCCATGACCTTGTCGGCATCGGCCTTGAGGTCGAGCCCCATGGTGGCCGCGTGGATCACGTGGGTGGCGGGCAGGTTGCCGGCCACGGTAAGTACGGCCTCGCCCGGCTCGATGGGTCCCTGCCGCACGGCTTCTTCTTCGATGACGGTGCCGCCTTTTCGCTTCATCGCCCCCGCCACGCCCGCGCCCATCCACAGCTCGGCGTTGGCGGCATTGACGACGGCGTCGACCTCGGCCTCCGTGATGTCGCCCCGGTCTATCGAGATTGTCGTGCTGCCGATCTTGACCTTCATGACCTGTCTCCGCCCCCGCGAGGAGTCTCGCGTGCTTTGGCGGCCTCCCATGCGAGATCGAGTTCTTCTGGGGACATCTCGTCGAGCTTCCGGCCCTCGGCCGTCATTGTGGCCTCTACCTCCCTGAATCGGCGCGTAAACGTGTCCGCTGCCTGCCTGAGCGAGTCCTCGGCGTCTATGTCCAGCCGCCGGGCGACATTGACGAGAGAGAACAGGAGATCTCCGAGCTCGGCCCGGATCCGCGTCGCGTCTCCCTGGCTGATGGCCTCGTCGGCCTCTGCCACTTCCTCCCGTACCTTGGCCCACGCCTGGGTCCAGCTCGGCCAGTCAAATCCGACGCGCCCAGCTTTGACCTGCAATCGCTGGGCGCGCAACAGCGCCGGAAGGCTCTGCGGCACGCCGTCCAGCGCCGAACGGGACGTCCCGTCTCCCTTGCCCTCAGCCCGCTTGATTCGCTCCCACTGGCTGAGGGCTTCCCGGGCATCCGCCACCTCGGCCGTCCCAAAGACATGGGGGTGGCGGTGGGTCATCTTGTCCAAAACCGTCTGCAAAACCTCTGCCATGGTGAACTCGCCTCGTTCCTGGGCGATCTGGCAGTGGAAAACGACCTGGAAAAGGACGTCCCCGAGCTCCTCGACGATGTGGTCAGGCTTGCCCTCGTCGATAGCCTGGAGGGCCTCGTAGGCTTCCTCGATCAGGTAGGGTTTGAGGGAGGCGCGGGTCTGTTCGCGATCCCAGGGGCAGCCACCCTCGCCCCTGAGGCGGCCCATGAGGGAGAGCAGGGCTTCGAAGAGAACGCCGGCCGAGTCAGCCATCAACGATCCCTGAATCGCGGAAGCATTATACACAAGGGGGGTCGGCTCCTTGAAGGTCTTCAGGACGCGTGCTAGGCTTTCGCCGCTCTCCGTGAGGGCACCACATGGCTGACGAGCAACCTTTCCGCGTTACGGACCGCCGGCGCCGCGACGATGACGCTCCTGAGGCTCCGACGGCCTCGGCACCACCCGAAGCGGCCCCACCGAGCGGGCCGACGCCCGGGCCCTCCACCGCATCGGCGCCCCTTCCAGACGCCCCAGCCGGTGGTTCCGACCTCCAGAGCCTCTTCATCATGCTTGCCTCGTCTGCGCTCGTGAATCTGGGCGAGGCGGCTGATCCGTCGACGGGGCAGCGGATCCTGGACCTGGACCAGGCACGGGATGCCGTCGATCTCCTGGTGATGCTGCGCAGCAAGACCGAGGGGAATCGCACCCCGCAGGAAAGTCAGCTCCTCGACGAGATCCTCTACGACCTCCAGGTGCGCTTCGTCCGCGCGGCCAAGGGTGCGCATTAGCGTGTCCTGATCACGACTCGTCTGTCCTCGATTTCGACATCTCTCACCGTACCCGGGACCGGCCAGTGAAAGAGCTTGGTGCTCGCCGGCCCCATGACAATGCTGACGGGCCAGGTGCCGACGGGCTGCTTCCCGAGGCTGAACTCCGAGACAACCACGCGCGCCGTTCCCGGCTTCCTGCCGGGGGCTCCCTGATCCAGGGCGATATACCCTCTCGCGGTGATCCACATGGGCCTGGCGAGCTGGGCCGGGGGAAGATAGGGCCGGAGCTGGGCGAATGGTGGCCCTTGCAGGAGACTCCCGAGCTCGGTGCGTCCACGGAGGGTGAACTGTCCCTGGCTCAGGCGTATGCCGAATGGCTCGAAACGCAAGTGAGCCGTCTGGGCAAGGTATTGCGCGGCCAGGGCATTGGCCTCTCGCTCCGAGAGGAGCACGGGATCTTGACGGCTGGACTGACCGGCATCCCGCTGGACGAGTTCATAGAGCTTGGACTGGGCGCTGGAGGCATCCGCCCGGCTCCACTCGATGGCGTCAAAGGGTGGGGCCTCGAAGATGTTGCCAGACAGGAAGAGGAAGCCACCTGCCACGGCGGTCAAGAAGATGATGCCTATGATAAGGAGCAGGCAGCCGATGCAGCCCGTCTTCATAGGGTTAGACCTTATCACCCAGCCTATTTTTCAAATGCTTACAAATTTTTTTGCGACGGCCTTGACATATCAGGGCTCAGCATATATAAGTCAGATAGACTTAGATCATGGGCCGGCAAGGACCGGCTCAAAGTAAGGAGGCAATGCTATGGCTGTGATGCGTTGGCGCAACCAGGGGCTCGAGCCGTGGTCGTCCGCCAGGGACATCGGTGAGGTGCAGGCTGAGGTGAACCGGTTCTTCGACGGCTTTTTCGGTCGGGCCTCTGAGTCGGGACTATCGGAGCGCGTATGGGCCCCCGTGGCTGACATGTACGAGACCAAGGACGAGCTGGTGATCAAGCTGGACCTACCGGGCATGAACGAGAAGGACATCCAGGTGTCTATCACCGGCGATCTCCTGTCCGTCAAGGGCCAGCGTCTGGAGACGCAGGAGGTCAAGGAGGAGTCGTACTACAGGACCGAGCGGTGGACGGGAAGGTTCGAGAGGATTTTCCAGCTTCCCATCCCCGTGCAGGCCGACAAGGTCCGCGCCACCTACCGTGAGGGCGTCCTCACCGTGACGCTCCCCAAGGTCGAGGCCGTGAAGCCCAAGGATATCAAGATCGACGTGCAGTAACGCGACACCGGCCGGCGGCGGGGCGTGACGCCCCGCCGCGTCGGCCGCTGACGAGCGACTTCACACAGGAGACGGACAACATGGCGAAGGTGATCGGCATTGACCTCGGCACGACGAATTCGGTGGTCGCGGTGGTGGAAGGTGGAGATCCCACCGTGATCGCCAACCAGGAAGGCAGCCGCCTGACCCCCTCGGTGGTGGCCTTCACGAAGGAAGGGGAAACCCTGATAGGGCAGGTGGCGAAGCGTCAGGCCATCACCAACCCCGACAACACCATCTTCTCGATCAAGCGCTTCATGGGTCGGCGATTCGATGAGGTGCTGCAGGAGGCGAAGCTCGTCCCCTACAAGGTCATCAAGGCCCAGAACGGCGACGTCCGCATCGAGGCCAGGGGCAAAGAGTATGCTCCACCCGAGATCTCCGCGCTGGTGTTGAGAAAGCTCAAGGAGGCTGCGGAGGCTTACCTCGGCGAGAAGGTGACCCAGGCCGTCATCACCGTGCCGGCTTACTTCAACGACAGCCAGCGCCAGGCCACCAAGGACGCGGGGGCGATCGCCGGGCTCGAAGTGCTCCGCATTGTCAACGAGCCCACGGCAGCGGCCCTGGCGTATGGACTGGACAAGAAGAAGGACGAGACGGTGGCCGTGTACGATCTGGGTGGCGGCACCTTCGACATCTCGATTCTCGAGATCGGCGAGGGTGTGGTCGAGGTCAAGGCGACGAACGGAGACACCCATCTGGGCGGCGACGACTTCGACCAGAAGGTCATGGATTGGATCGCCGACGAGTTCAAGCGGGAGAACGGGATCGATCTGCGCAAGGACCGCATGGCGCTCCAGCGGCTCAAAGAGGCCGCGGAGAAGGCCAAGTGCGAGCTCTCGACCGTGATCCAGACCGAGATCAACCTGCCCTTTATCACGGCCGACGCCACGGGCCCCAAGCACTTGGTGTTGACCCTCACGCGGGCCAAGCTCGAGTCGCTCGTGGCGGATCTGATCGAGCGCAGCCTGGGCCCCTGCCGCGAGGCCATGCGCCAGGCGGGCGTGACAGCCGGAGACCTGGACGAGGTCATCCTCGTGGGCGGGCAGACGCGCATGCCCAAGGTGCAGGAGGACGTCAAGAAGCTCTTCGGCAAGGATCCGAACAGGACCGTCAACCCCGACGAGGTGGTGGCGGTGGGCGCCGCGGTGCAGGCGGCGGTGCTCACGGGTGAAGTCAAGGACTTGCTGCTCCTCGACGTGACGCCGCTGTCCCTCGGCATCGAGACGCTGGGCGGAGTCATGACCAGGCTCATCGAGGCCAATACCACGATTCCCACGAAGAAGACGGAGACCTTCACCACGGCCTCGGACAGCCAGCCCTCGGTCGAGGTGCACGTGCTCCAGGGCGAGCGGCCCATGGCCCGTGACAACCGCACCCTCGGGCGCTTCCACCTCGATGGCATTCCTCCGGCTCCGCGTGGGGTGCCGCAGGTCGAGGTGACCTTCGACATCGACGCCAACGGCATCCTCAACGTCTCGGCGCGCGACAAGGCGACGAGCAAGCAGCAGAACATCACCATCACGGCCTCGTCCGGCCTCACCAAGGACGAGATCGACAAGATGAAGAAGGAAGCGGAAGCCAACGCGGCCGAGGACGCGAAGAGCCGCGAGGTGATCGAGGTCAAGAACCAGTGCGACTCGCTGATCTACTCGACGGAGCGGACGCTCCGGGACTACGGCGACAAGATCCCCGCCGAGGACAAGCAGGGCATCGAGGCCGCCATGTCAGAGGCGCGCGAGGCCCTCAAGGGCGAGGACCTCGAGCGCATCAAGCGGGCGCAGGAGGCGCTGACCAAGGCCTCGCACAAGCTGGCGGAAGTGATGTACCGCGAAGCGCAGGCGGCCGGCCAGCCGGGACCGGGCCCCCAAGGCGCTGGGCAGGCGGGCGCGACCGGCGCCCCCGGCGACCGGGCTCCCAAGAGCGACGTCGTGGATGCCGAGTTCGAGGATCTCGGCGACAAGGGCAAGAACTGAGGCCGCATGTCCCGTGACTACTACGCGGTTCTCGAGATTGGCGTCGGGGCGACGCCTGCGCAAGTCAAGCGGGCGTATCAGCGCCTGGCCCGGCGGTACTCGCCGGACATCAATTTCTGGGACCGCGATACTCAGGCCCTCTTCGAGGAGATCGTCGAAGCCTATCGCGTGCTGAGCGATCCCTCCGCGCGGGGCGTCTACGATCGCCACGGGGGTCAAGGCCGTTCACGGCCGGAGAGGGCCAATCCGAAGTCTGCTTTCGGAGGCCGCCGGGGCGACGATGCCCACGTCGCCGTGGAGCTGTCGTTCGTCCAGGCGGCCTCCGGGGCCTCCGCCGATGTCACCGTCGAGCGCCTCGGGTCGTGTGAGACGTGTGACGGCACGGGCGGCCGCCCCCATGCCCCCACCTCGCGCTGCGAGCACTGCGCGGGCGCCGGCACGGTCTGGCGACGCGAAGGAACGCTGACGGCGGACCGCTGTCCCGCCTGCGGCGGCACCGGCGAGCGGGTCAGCGAGCCGTGCCCCGATTGCCGCGGCCGCGGGCTGCGCCCGGAGCGGACGACGGTGCCGGTGGCCATCCCCGCCGGGGTGGACTCCGGCGCTCAGATTCGCGTGGCGGGAGAAGGTGATGCCGGACCAGGGGGAGGGCCGAGGGGCGACCTGATCGTCATAGCCCGAGTGCACGAGGACCCTGCCTTCACGCGCAAGGGCGACAACCTCCACGTGGAGACGCACGTCACCGTCGCCGAGGCCGTCCTGGGCGCGCGGGTGCCCGTACGGACTCTCGAGGGCACGGCGGAGCTGGTGGTGCCGCCGGGTACCCAGAGCGGCCAAGTCCTGAGACTGCGCGGGCGCGGGCTGCCGCGGCTCACCAGTCCTGGCCGCGGCGATCTCTTCGTCACCGTGCGCGTCGAGATTCCGCGCGGCATCGACGCGCGGACCCAGGAGCTCTTTCGCGAGCTCGGCCGGCTGCTCCCGCGACAGGGAGTGGGGTCGTGACAGACAAGGGCAAGCCCCTCTACATGATCGGTGTGGTCGCCGACATGCTGAAGCTTCATCCCCAGACCCTGCGCATGTACGAAAAGAAGGGGTTGATCAGGCCTTCGCGCACGGAAGGGCGGACCCGGATGTACTCGGCCGGCGACGTCGACGAGATCGCCCGGGTCATCCGGCTCGCTCGGGACCTCGGGGTGAATCTGGCGGGCATCGAGATCATCCTAAAGATGAGACGGCGGATGCTCGATATGCAGACTCAGATCGAGGACCTGACGAGCTACGTGCAGGGAGAGATGGGGGAGATGCGCGATCCAGCCGTCCGCGGCCGCAGCGAGGCCCTGGTGCGGGCCGCCTCGACCCAGCTGAAGCCCGTGGACCTCTTCTGAGCGGGCGGAAAGGACGCATGCGATGACGGACAAGATGAAGACAGACGGCGGGCCGGCGGACATGGCCGTGCCGGAGATCGTTTCGATCCTGCCCCTGCGCGATCTGGTGGTGTTCCCGCACGCCGTCCTGCCCCTGGCCGCCGGGCGCGAGTCCTCCCTTCGCTTGATCGAGGACGCGGTTCGCGCGGGCCGACCCATCGGCACCTTCGGTCAGCTCGACGCGACCATGGACGCGCCGACGGAGAACGACCTGCACAGGATCGGCACCTTCACGGCCATCCACAAGGTGATCAAGCAGCCCGATGGGCCTGTTCGGCTGGCCGTGCAGGGGCTGTCGCGCATCCGCCTGATCGAAGTGGTCCAGACCCACCCCTTCATGAAGGCGCGGGTGGAAGAGGTGGTCGAGACCATGCCGCCCGCCGGTGACCTCGAGAGCGAAGCCCTGGTGCGCACGGCCACGACCGTGTTCCGCAAGATCGTGGAGCTCTCGCCGCATCTGCCCGACGAGCTGGCCGAGGCCATCGCCAACGTCACGCACGCGGGGCGGGTCGCCGACGCCATCGCGGCGTCGCTGCCCTCGCTGACTCCCCAGGCCAAGCAGGAGCTGCTGGCCACGGCCGACGTCAAGGCACGCCTCCAGCGGCTCGTCGCCCTCCTGACCAAGGAGGCCGAGGTGCTCGAGCTCGGCTCGCGCATCCAGTCCCAGGTCGAATCCGAGGTCGGCAAGGGCCAGCGGGACTACTACCTCCGGGAGCAGCTCAAGGCCATCCAGAAGGAGCTCGGCCAGAGCGACGATCGCACCCAGGAGATCGACGAGCTGCGCGGCAAGATCGAGGCGGCCGGCATGACCGAGGAAGCGAAGAAGGAGGCTCTGCGCGAGCTCGACCGCCTCGCCAAGATGCCGCCCGCCGCCGCCGAGTACACGGTGGCGCGGACCTACCTCGAATGGCTGGTGGCGCTGCCGTGGAGCAAGGAGACGGAGGACACGCTCGACCTGGTGCAGGCACGGACCGTCCTCGACGACGACCACTCGGGGCTCGAGAAGGTGAAGGAGCGCATTCTCGAGTATCTCGCCGTCAAGAGCATGCGCCCGGTCGGTCGGGACCCCATCCTCTGCTTCGTGGGTCCTCCCGGCGTGGGCAAGACCTCGCTGGGGCGTTCCATCGCGCGGGCCCTGGGACGGAAATTCCACCGGATCTCGCTCGGCGGCATGCGGGATGAGGCGGAGATCCGCGGGCATCGCCGCACCTATATCGGGGCGCTCCCCGGGCAGATCATCCAGGGGTTGCGCCGCGCCGAGTCCAAGAATCCCGTCCTGATGCTCGACGAGATCGACAAGCTCGGGATGGACTTCCGGGGTGATCCCGCCTCGGCGTTGCTCGAGGTGCTCGATCCGGAGCAGAACGTCGCCTTCCGGGACCACTACGTGGACGTGGCGTTCGATCTCTCGCGCGTGCTCTTCATCACCACGGCCAACATGCTCGACACGGTGCCCCCGGCCCTCCGGGACCGGATGGAGATCATCGAGCTGCCGGGTTACACGGAGGAGGAGAAGGTCCAGATCGCGCGCAAGCATCTCGTGCCCAAGCAGGTCCGCGACCATGGACTGACGACCACGGGGGGATC
This sequence comes from Candidatus Methylomirabilota bacterium, assembly GCA_036002485.1. NCBI lineage: Bacteria > Methylomirabilota (SeqCode) > Candidatus Methylomirabilota bacterium. Next base: position 29,210 of record DASYTI010000209.1, read on the forward strand.
GACGACCAGCGAGGGAGCGACCACGGGCGGCGAGGCCGCGCAGATCCGCTTCACGGACGCCGCCCTCACCAACCTGATCCGCCACTATACGCGCGAGGCGGGGCTGCGGAATCTCGAGCGCGAGATCGCCACCATCACGCGCAAGATCGCCAAGCGCCGGGTCGAGGGCCACGTGGAGCTGGTCGAGGTGACGCCAGATCTGGTCGGTGAGCTTCTCGGCGCGCCCCGCTTCCTCGTCGAGGAGCTCGAGGAGCGCACGCGCATCCCCGGAGTCACGGTCGGTCTGGCCTGGACTCCCGCGGGAGGCGACATTCTCTTCATCGAGGCCACCCGCATGAAGGGCAGCAAGACGCTCACCCTCACCGGCCAGCTCGGAGACGTGATGAAGGAGTCGGCCCAGGCCGCGCTGTCCTGGGTGCGCTCCCACGCCACCGAGCTCGGCATCCGCTCCGACTTCTGGGAGACGTCGGACATCCATGTCCACATCCCCGCGGGCGCCATCCCCAAGGATGGGCCATCGGCGGGTGTGACCATGGTGACGGCGCTGGCCTCCCTCATGAGCAGTCGCCCGGTCAAGCCGCGTCTGGCCATGACGGGCGAGGTGACGCTCTCGGGCCGGGTGCTGGCCGTGGGCGGCATAAAGGAAAAGGTGCTGGCCGCGCGTCGCGCGGGCGTGACGACGGTGATCCTGCCGCGTCGGAACGAGAAGAACCTGCTCGAGGACGTGCCGAAGCATCTGCGCGAATCCATGACCTTCCATCTCGTGGATTCGGTCGAGGAGGCCCTGGATCTCGCGCTCGAGGACGCCCTTCCGAGAAGCGGCCGGATGAAGGACGCCCTGGTGCCCTCGCGGAACTGAGCGTCAACTAGCCGTACTGGAAGGACAAATCGGCTGCCGCGACCCGGCAGCCGATTTCAGTTTACGCAAGAGGGCCCGGTCCGCTATGTTCGATCCATTGTGCTCCGCGCCCTCGTGATCTCCTCACTGCTGCTCCTCTCCGCCCTCCCCACCGAGGCGGCGGGCTCCTCTCTCTATCGCTGGGAGGACGGCGAGGGCGTGGCCCACTTCACCAATGCGCCCACGGACGGCCGCTTCCGCCGCCTCGGCGCGCTCTCCTCAGGTACCGCGCAGGGCTGGCTGCGGCTCCCCGAGGCCGTGCGCACGCACTATGGCGACGAGATCCGCGAGATGGCGACGCGCCACGGTGTCGCGCCCGACCTGGTCGAGGCGGTGATCCGGGTCGAGTCGGCCTTCAACCCTCGGGCCGTGTCGAACAAGGGCGCCCAGGGGCTGATGCAGCTCATGCCGCGCACCGCCTCCGCGCTCGGGGTGCGCAATGCCTTCGATCCGCGCGAGAACATCGAGGGCGGCGTGCGTCACCTGCGCTATCTGCTCGACCGGTACCCGGGGAATACGGCCCTGGCCCTGGCCGCCTACAATGCGGGCGAGAAGGCGGTGGACAACTACGGCGGCGTCCCGCCATATGCCGAGACCCAGCAATACGTGCAGAAGATCCTCGGCACGGGTGGCTGGTCGGGAACGCGGTCGGTGCGGACCATCATCTTCCGTTACACGGAGTCAGACGGGACGGTCACCTACAGCAATGTCCCGAGGGGAACAGCAGGTCCGAGCTTTCGCTAGCGCGCCGGACCGATAAGCTTCGCCAGATCGATTCAGCCCTCGCCTCGCCGGTCTCCTCGCCTGCGGCTCGTCGGCACCATCTCGGCTCGAAGGTCCACTCAGCCCTCGCCTCGCGCCTTCGTCGCTCAGCTCGAAGGATCACGTTCTCGGTCGCAGCCCTCAACGTATAACCGCATACGCCTCGGGCTGGCTCCTCCCTCGGGCGTGGCATTTCGAGATGAGGGGCGCAGCCCCGAGGCGAGGGCTGAGTTGAGGTGGCTCGCTTCTCGCTCCGGCGCGACTAGCGTCGCTTCCAGACAGTGTCGAGAAAGCGGTCGAGGAAGCCGTCCTTGATGAAGATCTCCACCGCCTCGCGCGTCGCCTCCTGATCCATCCCCCACAGCGCCGCCCGCTTGCCGCCTTCCGGGGCGCACTGGACGAAGATCCGCTCGTCCCGCGTGTAGGCGACAGGCAGTCCCTCGTAGATCTGCGCCGCGAACGCGTTGACCCCCGGCCCGCCCACCGCGATGGCGGGGAAGAGCTCGGCCATCTCCTGATTGACCATCCACATGTCGGTCACGACCACGCCGCTCCGGTTCTCGTCGCCTTCGCTCCGCGAGCCGATGGCGCGCTTGAGCTCGTAGGCGATGGGCCGGTCTTCCTCCTCGGGCAGGATGCCGTAGCCCACCACGAGGAGGACGGTCGAGCCGATATCGAAATAGCGGGGCATCAGCGGATGAGACGGGCCAGTTCTCGGAAGTCCTCGGAATCGGCCTGGCCGAGGAGCTGGAACATCAGCGTCTCGGTGGCGCTCACCACGGCGCCCGCCTGGCGCAGCTGCTCGGTGGCGAGCCGCCAGTTGGCCTGGGTGCGCGAGGTGATGGCATCGGCGGCGACGTGGACGGCCAGGTCCGCCCCGAGAAGGTCCAGAGCCGTCATGAGCACGCAGACATGCGCCTCGATGCCGGCCAGGATCACGCGGCGGGTGCCCAGTGTCTGAAGGCGCGCCCGTGCCTCCTCGGCCGCCCAGCACGAGAACACGACCTTGGCCACGGGCCGGACATCGGCGGGCAGCGCGTCGCGCAGCTCCTGCAAGGTGTGGCCGAGGCCCTTGGCATACTGCTCGGTCACGACGATGGACAGCTTGAGTCGCTTGGCCGTGGCCACGAGGATCTTGATGTTGCGCATGACCTCTTCGCGGTGATCGGCGTCCATGGCGGGGAAGAGCCGCTCCTGGACGTCCACGAGGAGAAGCGTGGTGCCCTCGCGGGGCAGGGTCATCGGGTGCGGAGTGTCCATGGGGATCTCCTTGGGGTCGGATCAGAGGCATCGGTCCAAGCCCCGGTACTGCAGCGCCTCGGACACGTGCTCCGTCGCTATCCTCTCACACCCCGACAGGTCGGCGATAGTGCGGGCGACCTTGAGGACGCGGTCGTGGCCCCGCGCGGAAAGGCCGAGCCGGCTCACCGCCTGCTGGAGGAGCCGGGCGGCCTCGGGGGGCACCCCGCAGAACCGCCGCACCTGCCGGCCGCTCATGCGGGCATTGACGCGGGTGGTGCCGCCGACGAAGCGCGCGCGCTGGCCCTCGCGGGCCGCCTCCACCCGCCCTCGGACCACGGATGATGTCTCTCCGAGCGTTCCCGAGAGCTCCGCATAAGGCACCGCGGGCACGTCCAGGTGCAGATCGATCCGGTCCAGGAGCGGGCGCGAGAGCCGCGCCAGGTAGTGGCGACGCTCGCCCGCCGTGCAGACGCAGCTGGAGAGCGACGCGCAGCCGCGACGACACGGATTGGCCGCGCCCACCATCTGAAAGCGCGCGGGGAAGGCCGCGCTGCCCGCTGCGCGCGCGATCATGATGCTGCCGTCCTCGAGGGGCTGGCGGAGCGCCTCGAGCACGCGCTGGGAGAATTCCGGAAGCTCGTCGAGGAAGAGCACGCCCAGGTGGGCGAGGCTCGCCTCGCCCGGACGGGGCAGACGGCCGCCCCCGATGAGGCCCGCCTCCGAGGCCGTGTGGTGAGGCGCGCGAAACGGACGGTAGTGGACGAGGCCATGGCCGGCGGGCAGGAGACCCGCCACGCTCCACACGGCGGTGACCTCGATCGATTCGTCGAGCGAGAGCGGAGGCAGGATGGTGGGCAGCCGGCGGGCCAGCATGGTCTTGCCCGAGCCGGGCGGCCCCAGCATCAAGATATT
>DASYTI010000210.1 GCA_036002485.1 Candidatus Methylomirabilota bacterium
ATCGAGATCTCGAGCGTCCACCACCTGGAGAAGACGGTCAATGGCGTGCCGCTTCGTCGACCGGAATGGTACTTCGACGTCCGGGTCCAGGGCGATGGGATCGCGGATATCCCCACGCACATGGTCGATCAGGTCCAGCGCTTGGTGGCGGCGACCTCGCCGGGCGTCGCCGCGCCGGCCACGCTCGAGCTGCTCGCCGCGCGCCGCTGGGCCACGCGGGTGCCGCGCTCTCTCTTCGCGCGTGTGACGGGCAGGTCGGACTTTCCCCCCGAGCTCCATGACGTCGTGGCGGGCTCAGAGCTGTCGTACTTCGGCAATGCCGAGCTGTCGTTCCGCCTCGGCGCCGTCACCGCGGCTCTCTACTCGCGATGGGATCTCTCCCAGCCGCCCGGCGGCGGAGACATCCACCGCTCCGTCGTCCGTGGCAACCGAGCGGAGATCCGGGTCGAGCAGCACGCGGGGACTCGCTTCCGGCGCCGGCTCTCGGTCATTCCACGTCGCGAGGCGGACCGGGTCAAGGCCGCTCTCGAGCGCGCCGTCCTCGCGTGGCAAGACGCGCATCCGGGCCTGGCCGTCGCCGAGTCCGGCTCCGGCTGGGAGATTCGCGTGCCCCGCCGGCTCGCCTCGGGGCACGAGAGCCACTTCCCCCTGGTGCTGGCCGACTTCCTCGCCCTGGTCGAGCGCGGCCACCCGCCTCCTGACCTCGCGCCCGACACTCTCGCCAAGTACACGCTGCTCGCCAGCGCCGGGGTCGAAGCGCGAAAGACCCATGAGCCTGAAAGTCCGACGGATTCGAGCTGACGAGGGCCTGCGGCTGCGCGCCCTGCGCCTTCACGCCCTGGCTGACGCCCCGACGGCGTTTGGCTCGACACTGGCCCGTGAGGAGGCATTCCCCGAGCACGTCTGGCATGAGAGAGCGGCGGGCGGGGCGGCGGGGGGTGATCGCGTGACCTTCATCGCAGAGCAGGACGGCCGGTGGGTAGGCTTGGCGACCGGGCTTGGGGACGATCCAGACGGCTCAGAGAAGTCAGGCCCGGTGCTCGTAGGCATGTTCGTCGACCGCGCGGAGCGCAGACGCGGGGTCGGCCTCGCGCTCGTCGAGGGTGTGGCCGCCTGGGCGCGGACGCGTGGAGCTGCTAGCTTCTTCCTCTGGGTCACGTCTGGCAATGAGCCCGCCATCGCGCTCTACCGCAGGTGCGGCTTCCGACCTACGGGTAAGACGAGACCCGTCGTGCACACGCCCACCATCGCGGAGCTGCAGATGGTACGCGACCTGACGTAGCGCCCCCCTGCCCGCTTTGATCTGAGCCCTCAGGTCGCTTATAGTTCTCGCCGTGTCGGCGGTCGGGGCATTCAGTCCCGCCGCCATCAATCACGTCTCTGAACAGGAGTGACCATGGCACTGCTCGACGGAAAGACGGCACTGGTAACGGGAGCTGGCCGAGGCATCGGCCGGGGGATAGCGATGGCGCTGGCCGCGGCCGGAGCCAAGGTCGTCGTCAACGATCTCGGCACGGGACTCGACGGCGAGGGCGTGGGCACGGGCCCGGCGGCCCAGGTCGTCGACGAGATCAAGAAGCTGGGGGGCACCGCCGCGGCCAATTTCGGCTCCGTGGCCGACTACCAGCAGGCGACGGAGATGGTGGAGCAGGTGGTCAAGACCTGGGGCCGCATCGACATCCTGGTCAACGTCGCGGGTATCCTGCGCGATCGCATGATCTTCAACATGAGCAAAGACGAGTGGGCCGCGGTCCTGGCCGTGCACCTGGACGGCACCTTCTATTGCACGCGCGCCGCCTCCATCGCCATGCGCGAGCAGAAGGCCGGCCGCATCATCAGCATGTCGTCGGTGTCGGCGCTGGGCGCGCCCGGACAGCCCAACTACGCGGCGGCCAAGGCGGGCATCATCGGGCTGACGTGGTCGACGGCGAACGCGATGGCGAAGTACAACGTGACGGCCAATGCCATCATGCCGAGCGGTGCCACGCGCATGATCGACTCGACGCCGAGAGGCCGCAAGGTCTTCGAGGAGACGGGCAAGTGGCCGAGCGAGCAGGCCGTGGGTACCGAGCGCGACCCGGACAATGTCGCCCCCCTCGCGGTGTTCCTGGCCAGCGATGCCGCCGCGCGCGTCAACGGGCAGGTCTTCCACTCCTTCGGCTATGGCTACGCCCTCATGGCCCCGCCCCAGCCGATTCGCCGGCTCGAGGCCGATCGCCGAATCGATCCCGAAGAGCTGGTCAAGCTCTTCCCGGAGACGCTCGGCCGCGACCTGCAGGAGCCGATCGGCACCAATTTCGGCAGGGGCCTGGAGGAGCGGCCCAAGGCCGAGTGGAAGACGCTTCCCGGAGGTATGCGCTTCTGGCAATCGCCCGCGGATCGGCGGTGAGGACCGTCCTCCTCGTCTGTCACGCCAATACCTGTCGCAGCGTGATGGCCCAGGTCCTGCTCGAAAGGATGCTGGATGAGCGCGACGCGCGCGGGCGCGTGCTCGTGCGCTCGGGCGGGATCGCCAACCACGCGCGCGACGGCATGATCCCGTCGCTCGACGCGCGCATCGTGCTGCGCGAGGAGGGGATTCATCTCGGCGAGGACACGATCATTTCGACGGATCTGCGGCGCCACCGCGAGGTGATTGCCGAAGCCCACCTGATCGTGACCATGACCGAGCAGCAGAAGGAGATGCTGGCCGGCTACGAGGAAGCGCACGGGCGGCCGATCTTCACGCTCAAGGAGCTCGCAGGCGAGGAAGGCGACATCAACGATCCGTTCCAGCAGGGCGAGGACCGCTACCGCGCCTGTCGAGACGAGATCAAGCGCTGCCTCACCAAGAGCGTCGATCGCCTCCTCGCCACCCTCTCAGGATGACCTCTTCATCCCTCTCCCCCGGGCGAGAGACTTCTTGAATCCCTCTCCCCCATCGGGGGAGAGGGCCGCAGTTCGAGCTGAGCGGCGCAGCCGGGAGGCGAGGGCTGAGTAGATCAGGGGGCCGTACGATCACGCAGACGCTCCTCTTTCTCGCCGCATGCCTCCTCGCGCTGCTCGGCTGCACCAGCCCGCCCGACACCAGGGGCCCCCTCACCCTCGTCCTCAAGCACGCCAAGATCCTCGGCCCCGTCGATCCCATTCCTCGCCTGCTCGCTGAATTCGAAGCAGCGCATCCCGGCATCCGGGTCAAGGCCGAGGTGCTGCCCTGGACCTCGGACGAGCAGCGCCAGTTCCTGGTCATCAATCTCGAGGGCGGACAGCCGGGCTTCGACGTCATGATGCTCGACTGCATTTGGGTGCCCGAGTTCGCCCGGGCCGGCTGGATTCTCGATCTTACCCCCGGCATCACACCCGACGAGCTGGCGGCCCATTTCCCCTCGGCCGTCGAGGCCGGCACCTATCGCGGCCGGACCTGGGCGCTGCCGTGGATCATGAACGTGGGGCTGCTCTACTACCGGAGCGATCTGCTGGGCCGCTACGGCTTCCGGCCGCCCGCGACCTATGTCGAGATGCTCGAGCAGATCCGCGTGATCCGCGCCGGCGAGAAGAACCGGAAGCTCGAGGGCTATCTCTGGCAGGGCAAACAGTACGAGGGGCTGGTGGTCAATGTGCTCGAAGGGCTGTGGGCGGACGGCACCACGCTCGTGGGTGAAGACGGCCGCATCTTCCCCGATCCCGAGCGCGCGGAGCAAGTCTTGCGCTTCATGCGCATGCTCATCGACACGGGGGCGAGCCCCGGCTGGGTGACCGCGGGCGACGAGGAGGTCACGCGGCGGGCCTTCGGCAACGGCGAGGCCGTCTTCCTCAGGAGCTGGCCCTATGCCGTCGACATGTTCGAGAAGCCCGGCTCGCCGGTGCGGGGCAAGGTGGGCCTCGCCCCGCTGCCGAGTCATGAAGCCGGCCGGCGCGCGCCGGGCTCGACGGGCGGGGCGCACCTCGCGATCACGCGGCAGACCCTCCACCCCGCCGAGGCGCTGGAGCTGGCGCGCTTTCTCACCAGCCCGCGAGCGCAGCGGGCGATGACGGCGAGCGGCGCCACCAAGCCCACACGTATGGCGCTCTACCACGAGCCGGAGCTCGTGCGGGCTTCGCCCAACCTCCCGCGCATCCACGACCTGACCCTGGCGGGCCGTACCCGGCCGGTCACGCCGTACTACGTGATGATGTCGACCACGCTCCAGCCCGAGCTGTCGGCCGCGCTTGTCAAGGTCAAGACGCCGGCACGGAGCGTAGCCGACGCGCGCCGCCGGCTCGACTTCTTCCTTCGGGATCTCCAGGAATGAGCCCGGGCGGGCCGGCCGCCACCGTCATGCGAAGCGAGCGGCGCGCGCCGGGGCAGGGCCTGCTTCTCGTCGCGCCGGCGCTCCTCGCCCTGGGCGCGCTCACCCTTTATCCTACCCTCTGGGTCGGCTGGCTCTCGCTTCAGCGTCGCATCCCGATCTTCGGAGTCGAGCGCTTCGAGGGTCTCGGCAACTACATTTTCCTGGCCACGGACCCGCGATTCTGGAAGGCCGCCCAGGTCACCCTGGTGTTCACGGTAGCCTCGGTGGCGCTCGAGCTGGTCGGGGGCGTCCTGGTCGCTCTCGCGCTGCGCGGCCAGCGGGCGGGCGCGCGGGTCGGTCTCTCGTTCCTGCTCCTGGCCTGGGCCCTGCCGTCGGTGGTGACGGCCAAGCTCTTTGAATGGCTCTACAACCCGGCCGCGGGTCTCGTGAATTTCCTGCTGGGTGGCGTCGCGCTGAACTGGCTGGGCGATCCGAGGCTCGCCCTGCCCGGGCTCATTCTGGCCGACGTGTGGCGCACGCTGCCCTTCGTCACCGTACTCTGCTACGCACGCCTCCTCGCCATCCCCGTCGAGCTCTACGAGGCGGCCCAGATGGACGGGGCGGGCGCCGTGGCGACCTTCACGCGCATCACCTTGCCGCTCCTTCGCCGCATCCTGCTCATCGCCGTCCTCTTCCGGACCCTGGATGCGCTCCGGTCCTTCGATTTGATGTTCGTCCTCACGGGCGGCGGCCCGGCGGGCACCACCGAGACGCTCACCGTGTACGCGTACCGAAGTCTCTTCCAGGCCGTCCAGCTCGGGCTCGGCTCCGCCGTCGGCGTGGTCGTCTTCGCGCTCGTGATGCTGGTGGCCTGGGGATATCTGCGCGCGCTCCGCCACGAAGGGCTCGCGGCGTGATGGCGCGGGCCGGCCTGCCACGGTCTCTGCGAGACTGGGCTGTGCTCCTGGCCCTCCTGGCCTACGCGACGCCGTTCTTCTGGCAAATCCTCACGTCGCTGAAGCCCGAGGCCGAGCTCATGGTCCTGCCGCCGCTCTTCCCGAGCCGACTCACGTGGGAGCACTACCGGGTCGTCCTCGGGCAGAGCGTGATGCTCCGCGCCCTCATCAATAGCCTCGGCGTCGGCATCATCACCACCGTGCTCGCCCTTGGCTTGGGAATCTTCGGCGCCTACGGCATCGCGCGCTATCCGATCCCGGGCAAGGCGCTGCTCCTCCTCCTCATCGTCGGAGGCACCGCGTTTCCGCAGATCGCCACGGTGAGCCCGCTCTATCTCTTGATGCGCGCGCTGTCGCTGCGCGATACGTGGCTGGCCCTCATCCTGGCCAATACCTCCTTCGCCCTGCCGCTCGTCATCTGGCTCCTCACGGGTTTTCTCCAGGAGATCCCCGTCGGGCTCGAGGAGGCCGCCTCCGTGGACGGCGCGAGCCGCCCGCGCGCCTTCCGCTGGATCGTGCTGCCGCTCCTGGCTCCCGGCCTCGCCTCCGCCGCCCTCCTGACTTTTCTCTTCTCCTGGAACGAGTTCCTGTTTGCCTACACGTTCACCGCCACCGAGGCCAGCCGCACCGTCCCCGTGGCGCTCGCGCTCTTCCCCGGGGTCTTCGAGGTGCCCTGGGGCGATATCGCCGCGGCCTCCATCCTCGCCAGCATCCCGCCCGTCGCCCTCGTGGTCGGCCTGCAGCGCTACCTCGTCCGCGGCCTCCTCACCGGCGCGCTGAGGGAATAAAGGGAGGCCGCGGGCCCGTCCCCCTCGTCTTACTCAGCCCTCGCCTCGTCGCCCGAGGCGGGCGTCTCGGCTCGAACTGCGGCCCTCTCCTCCACTGGGGGAGAGGGATCGAGAATGCAGCGGCTTCGTTCGCCTTGATCCCTCTCCCCCATCGGGGGAGAGGGTAGGGTAAGGGGGCAAATGGCGCCCGAGTCGTTTATAGTCGGGGCGTGGCGCAGCGATTTTCGACAGGGAGGTACGCGTGGAGCTCTTCACCCGACGTCATGTCCTGCTCGGCGTCTCCTGCGCGCTCGTCGCGCTCGCGGGAGTGAGAGACGTGCTTGCCCAGACACCGCCCGCCACGGCGGGCCCGGTCGATCCGAAGCTCATCGAAGATTTGGTCGCCGCCAACCGCATCCTGGTCGATCAGGGCGTGGTCGATGGCTACGGTCACGTGAGCGTGCGTCACGAGAAGGCCGCGGACCGCTATCTGATGTCGCGCTCCATCGCGCCGGAGCTGGTGACGGCGGCCGACATCATGGAGTATGACCTCGACAGCACGCCCGTCGATCCGCAAGGCCGCACGAGCTATCTGGAGCGCTTCATCCACGGCGAGATCTACCGGGCGCGGCCCGACGTGCGCGCCATCGTCCACAACCATTCGCCATCCGTCATCCCCTTCGGCGTCACCGCGGCGCCGCTGCGTCCGCTCTATCACATGAGCGCCTTTCTCTCGGCCGGCGTGCCCGTCTTCGACATCCGCCAGGCCAGCGGCGGCATGACGGACATGCTGGTGCGCAACGCGGCGCTCGGTCAGGCTCTGGCCCGCACGCTGGGGACGCGGCCCGTGGCGCTCATGCGCGGACACGGGGCCGTGGTCGTGGGCGCGAGCCTGCCCTTGGTCGTCTTCCGCAGCGTGTACACCGAGGTCAACGCGCGCCTCCAGGCCCAGGCCATGGCGCTTGGCGGCGGCCAGGTCACCTACCTTGATCCCGAGGAGGCGCGCCAGGCCGAGGCTTCGGTGGCGGGGACGGTCAGCCGGCCCTGGGAGCTCTGGAAGCGGAAGGCTCTTACCCGCTGAGCTGAGCCGTCATAATCTGGGGTGTCATGTTGAGACAGCCCGGGTTACCTCAAGGTGGCTCAGGGCCGCCGCGGCGCGCGGAGCACCCGGCCGGGAAGGGCACCGGTGTGCTGGCCATGATCGAAGACGGGCTCGCCGCCCACGATCACGTGCTCGATGCCCTCCGCACGCTGAACGCGGCGCGGCGAGCCGCTTGGGCCGTCGCGGGTGATCTCGTCCTCCTTGACGCCGATCCGGGCGAGATCGAACACCATGAGGTCGGCCACCATGCCTTCGCGCACGAGGCCCCGGTCGCTCAAGCCCATGATGCGCGCGGGCTGGAAGGTGAAGCGGCGGATGGCGTCCTCGAGAGTGAGGAGCTGCCGCTCGCGCACCCACTCGCCCAGCACATAGCTCGACTCACCGGCGGTGCAGAAGTTCGTGTTGAGATGCGCGCCCGCGTCGGTCTGGGACGGGATGGCGTGGCCGGTCTTCACGTACTCCGCCAGCTCGACGTCCACCGCCGGTGAGCGCGACTGGAGGAAGAACTCGGTCTCGAGCCTCTCCTCGACGGCCAGGTCCAGCATCACATCGGCCACGTGCTTGCCCATGGCCTGGGCCAGGTCGGCGATCGTGCGTCCCTCCAGCGCGCGGTTCTTGTCGAGGACGGCCTTGCTGACGATGATCGCGTCCCACTTGATGAACCGTCCGAGCACGCCGGGCCGGCGGCGCTGCCGCTGCGTGGCTGCCTCGCGCAGCTGCGGGCGCTTCTCGGGATTGGCGAAGAGCGCCATGCGCTCCTCGAAGGGCGTGGCCATGGCGACGTCCCACACGTCGAGATTGGCGAAATAGGTGGTCTTCTTGAGCGTGAAGCGCGGATTGAAGGGAATGACACGGAGCAGGTTGTAGAGCTGCGCGCCCTGCTGCGTCGCCCCTTCCACGTAGCTCCGCGCGCTGGCGTCGAAGCCGAGGAAGAACACGGGCCGGCCGCTGGCCTGCGCGACCTCGAAGAGATGTTGCCGGTCAGCCTCGTCGGGCCGCCCGGCGCCGGGGGGAAGGATCTCAATGACGCCCCGGTTGAACTCACCGAGGGTGCGGCCCAGAGCGATGCGCTCGTCGTGGGCGGCGAGCCGTGAGGGCACCGGTTGCCCCTGCGGCCCGGCGTGCGTCGGCGACACCGTCGTGCTCCAGCCCCACGCGCCCTCCTCGAGCGCCCCGCGCAGGAGAGCCTGCATGGCCGCGATCTCATCGGGCGTGGCCGCGCGGTCCCAGGCCTCGCCGTCCATGACGCTCAGGCGCAGCGGGTTGTGGCCGACGAGGGGCATGATGTTGACGCCGAGCCCGATGTCGATGGCCTGCAGGAACTCGTCGAAGCTCTGCCATGTCCAGGGCAGCACCGCGCTCAGCGAGCTCATGGGGAGATCCTCGACGCAGCAGAAGGTGGCCAGCATTGTCTCCCGGTGCTCGGGGCGCAGCGGGGCGAGCGTCAGCCCGCAGTTGCCGGTGAGGACCGTGGTCACCCCGTGCCAGACGGAGGATGTGCAGAGCCGATCCCAGAAAGGCTGGACGTCGTAGTGCGTGTGGAGGTCGATGATGCCGGGGGCGACGAAGAGCCCCTCAGCGTCGATGGTCCTCCGTGCCGGCCCCCGGATACGGCCGATTTCCGCGATCCGGCCGTCCGTGACCCCGATGTCGGCCCGATAGCGCGAAAAGCCGGACCCGTCGACGACCATCCCGTTCCTGATGATGAGGTCGTAAGGCATGTCACCCTCCCCCGCTGAGATCAGAGCTCTGCGCAGAACTCTATCACTCCTGGTGGCGGTGAAGGAGGTCGCGCTCGTCCTCGAAGAGGAACGGAAGACCGTCGACTGCGGGGCGCTCCAGCGGTTCGGGCTGACCCCGCGAGAGGCCGAGGTTCTTCACTGGGTGACAGAAGGCAAGACGAACCGAAGGATCGGGGTCATTCTCCACGCCACTCCACGCACGGTCGACAAACACCTCGAGCGGATCTATGCCAAGCTTCGGGTCAACACGCGCATGGCCGCCGCCGTTTACGCCCGGACTCACGCGTGATGAGCCCCGCCCAAGGAAGTGCGGAGCGCAGGGGCATCCTGTGATAGAAATGCCTCCACAGGGGCAGAGTCCCCGGGGAGGATCCGATGGGGAAGGTCGCGACGGCCACGCTCCTGGCGTGGACCCTCTGGTGGACGCAGGAGCAGGTGGGCGAGCCCGAGAAGTACCGGCTCCTCAGCACGCTCCGCCCGCTGTCCGTGCACGACAACCAGACCGCGTGCGAGGCGGCGGCGGAGAAGGCGCGCGTGTCGCAGGCCGACCTCTATAGCCAGTCCCTCGCGTCGTTCGGCTGGAAGAAATTCCCGAGCTACATGCAGCGCAGCAACACCTTCACCTGCAAGTCCGCCTGACCGGATCCGATCCCCCGAGTCGCGCCGCCGGCGCTATGCGGTCGTGAGCGGCGGAGCGCCCACATGGACAAGCCGGCGCGGGACCCCATCTTCCAGGCCGATCGTCTCTCGCTGGCCCATCCCGCCGGCCGTGGCCAGTCGGCCGCGGCCATCCTCCACGACATCTCGCTCGAGGTGGAGCGGGGCGGCGCCCTCGCCCTGGTCGGTCCCTCCGGTTCCGGCAAGTCCACGCTGCTCCGCTGCCTCAATCGCCTCGCCGAGCCCACGGGCGGCACGGTGCGCTTCAACGGCCGCGACATCCGCTCGCTTGATCCGCGAGAGCTCAGGCGCCGCGCCGCGCTGGTCATGCAGACGCCGGTGCTCTTCGAGGGAACGGTGCGCGAGAATCTCCGGCTCCGGTCGGCGGGAGCAGAAGACGACTTCTCCGAGGAGCGTCTCGTGGCCAGCCTGGCCGACGTCGGGCTCGATCCGGGAGTACTCGATCGCGACGCCTCCACGCTGTCCGGCGGCGAGAAGCAGCGGGTCACCATCGCGCGCGCCATCCTCCGGAACCCCGAGGCCCTCCTGCTCGACGAGCCCACTTCCGCGCTCGATCCGCCGAACGCCACGCTCGTCATCGAAACGGTCTCGCGGCTGCGGGAGGCCCGCCGCCTCAGCATCGTGGCCGTGACACACCAACCGGATTTCGTGCTGCGGCTGGGCGGCACGCTCGTCTACCTGGTCAAGGGCCGCGTGGAAGCCTCGGCATCGCTGGACGGCCCCTCGCCCGTCCTCGGCGATCCGCGGCTCCAGGCCTTCCTGGCCGGCGAGCTGCCCTCGGCGCCGTCCGAGCCCCGATGAGCGCTCCGGCATCCGTCATCGACCTGTCGTACTGGCAGGTCGGCGTGGCCCTCGTCTTGGTCGCGGTGGTCATCGCGATCTCGATCCGGCAGTCGCTGGGACTCGAGCGCGATCTCCTCCTCGGCAGTCTGCGGACGATCGTCCAGCTCTACGCGGTCGGCCTCATCCTGGCCGCCGTATTCGCGGCGGCCCGCTGGTACTGGGTGCTGTTGATGCTGGTCGCCATGACGGCCGTGGCCACTCAGGCTGCCGTGTCTCGGCTTAGAAAGCCGATCCCCGGACGCCATGGAATCGCCGGGCTCGCTCTGACTCTCTCGACGGCCGCGATTCTCGCCTACGTGATCGGCGTCGTGGTCCAGGTGCGTCCATGGTATGAGCCCCAGTACGTGATTCCGCTGGCGGGCATGATCCTGGGCAATGCCATGACGGCGGCGGCGCTGGCGGGCGACCGGCTGCAGAGCGATCTCCGAGCGCGCGCCGATGAGGTCGAGGCCATGCTCTCCCTCGGCTTCTCTGGGCGCGAGGCCGTGCCGCCGCTGGTCCGGGCCGCCCTGCGCGCCGCCATGATCCCGACGGTCAACGGCATGATGACGGTGGGCGTGGTCCAGCTCCCGGGCATGATGACGGGGCAGATCCTGGCCGGCTCCTCGCCGCTGGTCGCCATCGAGTACCAGATCGTCGTAGTATTCATGCTCGCGGCGGGGACGGCGATGGCCTCGCTGATCTTCGTCCGCCTGGCCGTGGGGCGGTATCTCACGCCCGCCCACCAGCTCAGGCGTTACATGCTCTAGTGCGGACTACTCGTGAACATGTTTTCTCAACGGCGGCCCCCTCACCCTGCCCTCTCCCCCGACGCGGGGGGAGAGGGATGAGAATAGGCTCCTGATTCTTCGCTTTGATCCCTCTCCCCCATTGGGGGAGAGGGCAGGGTGAGGGGTACGTCACCGGACCTGGAGGAACACGATGCCCAAGAAGCCGCTCCCCACCGAACAGGAAGTGCGCTCCTATATCCGCGACCGCCGCAACTGGGGCCGCTGGGGCAAGGACGACCAGCGCGGCGCTATCAACCTGATCACGCCCGCCAAGCGGGCGGCGGCGGCGCGTCTCGTGAAGACCGGGCGCTCCATCTCGCTGAGCCGGCCCTTCCCCAAGGACCCGGGCATGAACAACGCGCTGCCCGCGCAGCACTACATGCGCACGCACGCGCGCGGCAAGGGCGCCTTCGCGGCCGACTACTACGGCATCTACTACCACG
>DASYTI010000211.1 GCA_036002485.1 Candidatus Methylomirabilota bacterium
CGGACAAGGCCAATGTCGAGATCGAGGCTTTCGGCTCGGGCGTCCTGCGCAAGATCATCGTGGGCGAGGGGGGACAGGTGCCGGTAGGGGACCTCATCGGCGTCATTGCCGAGCCTTCCGACGATATCTCGACTCTCGCCGCCTCGGCGCCGTCGGCGGCCCCGGCCGCCGCCCCGCCCGCTCCCGCCAAAGCGGCCGCGCTGGCCGCAGCGGCCCCGCCGCCGCTCCCCGCCATGGAGAGCTACAAGTCCGAGCCGGCCACCACCGCGGTCGTGCCCATGTCGCCTGTCCCCGCCGCGGCGGCTCCCGCAGGCGGAGGCCGGGTCAAGGCCTCGCCGCTGGCCCGAAAGGTCGCTGCCCAGTCGGGAGTGGATCTCAGGCTCATTCAGGGATCGGGCCCGGGCGGCCGGATCGTGCGTCGAGACGTCGAGTCGGCCGCCACTGCCCCGGCGGTGGCCCCGGCGCCGGCTGCGCGTCCCGTTCCCGCCGCTCCCGCGGCGGCCGCGCGCCCGGCCTTCGTCATTCCGCAGCGCACGGGCGCCGAATACGAGGACAAGCCGTTGTCGGCGATGCGCGCCATCATCGCCAAGCGCATGCCATTGTCCAAGGGGCCGATTCCCCACTTCTACGTCACCTCGGAAGTGGCCATGGACCGGGCCTGGGCCCTCCGCGGCGACCTCAACGCGCTCGAGGGGCAGCCCAAGGTCTCCGTCACCGACATGATCATCAAGGCGTGCGCCCTCGCTCTGCTCAAGAACCCTGGCGTCAATGCCCAGCTCCAGGGTCAGGCCATCCGCGTTTTCCACCGCGCGCATATCGGAATCGCCGTCGCCCTCGACGAGGGGCTCATCACGCCGGTGCTGCGGGATTGTGATGCCAAACCCCTGACCCAGATCGCCTTCGAGGCGCGGGATCTCGCCGAGCGGGCGCGGGGGGGCAAGCTCCGCGCGCAGGAGATGAGCGGGGCCACGTTCTCCGTCTCCAACCTCGGCATGTTCGATGTCGAGGAGTTCTCGGCCATCATCAACCCGCCGGAAGGCGCCATCCTCGCCGTGGGCTCCGTCCTCGAGAAGCCCGTGGCCGATGGCGACCAGATCCGCGTGGGCCGCCGCATGAAGATGACCATCTCGTGCGACCACCGGGTCATGGATGGCGCCATGGGGGCGCGTTTCCTTCAGGACGTGAAGCGGCTGCTGGAAGAGCCCCTGCGGCTCCTGGTATAGCGCGGTGGCCGCTCAGCGCTTCGACGTCGTCGTGGTCGGCACGGGCCCGGGCGGCTATGTCGCCGCCATCCGCTGCGCCCAGCTCGGTCTCTCCGTGGCCGCCGTCGAGGACGACCGGCCAGGCGGGGTCTGCCTCAACTGGGGCTGCATTCCCACCAAGGCCCTCCTGCGAAACGCGGAGATCGTGGGGCTCTTTCAGCGCGCGGAAGAATTCGGCGTCACCGTGGGGACGTGGTCAGCCGACTATGCGCAGGCCATACAGCGATCACGGCGGGTGGCCGATCGCATGGCCAAGGGCGTCGAGTTCCTCTTCCGCAAGAACAAGATCACCCTGGTCCCGGGCACCGGCACCCTCAAGGCGAAGAACGTCGTCGAGGTCACGGGCAAGGACGGGGTCCAGACTCTGGAGGCCAAGGCCATCATCCTGGCCACCGGCTCCGAGCCCAGATCGCTGCCCGGTGTCACCATCGACGAGAAGCAGGTCATCTCGTCCAATGGCGCCGTGCGAACCGAGGCCAAGCCCGCCTCCCTCATCGTCATTGGCGCGGGCGCCGTGGGCATGGAATTCGCCGACGTGTACGGCGCCTACGGCGTCGCCGTGACCGTGCTCGAGGCGCTGCCGCGCGTGCTGCCCGTCGAGGACGAGGAGGTCTCGGCCTTGCTCGGGCGGGTCTTCAGTCGACGCGGCATGACCGTCCGCACCGGTGTTCGGGTGCAGAAGGTCAGTCCTGGCAAGGCCGGTCTGGCCGTGGAGATCGAGGCCGAGGGCAAGACGGAGCGCCTGGAGGCCCAGCAAGTGCTGATGGCGGTCGGACGCGCCTCGAAAACGCGAGGGTTGGGCCTCGAGACCCTGGGGGTGGCCGCGGAGCGTGGGCTTGTGACCGTCGGACCCACCATGGAGACATCGGTCAAGGGGATCTTCGCGGTGGGCGACATGACGGGACGCCAGATGCTGGCCCACAAGGCGATGGCGGAAGGCGTGGTGGCCGCCGAGGCCATCGCGGGCCGCTCGCCACGTCCGGTTGACTACGACAATGTCCCGTCCTGCACCTACTGCCGGCCCCAGGTCGCGTCGATCGGTCTGTCCGAGGCTCAGGCGAAGACCAATGGCCGCGAGATCGCCGTGGGGCGCTTTCCCTTCACGGCCAATGGCAAGGCGGTGGCCCTGGGCGAGACGGAGGGTTTCCTGAAGGTCGTGGCCGACAAGCGCACCGGGGAGATCCTGGGCGTGCACATCGTCGGGCCCGAGGCGACGGAGATGATCCATGAGTTCGCGGTGGGCCGCACCCTCGAGGCCACTCTCGAGGAGATCATCCACACCATCCACGCC
>DASYTI010000212.1 GCA_036002485.1 Candidatus Methylomirabilota bacterium
CGGCCTGGGTGATCCCAATCTCATGAGCTGGGGGCTCATGCTCCAGAACGCCCAGGGTTTTCTCCGGCGCGCGTGGTGGATGGCCGTCTTCCCAGGGCTCGCCATCTTTATGGCGGTGCTCTCGTTCAATCTCTTCGGCGACGGCTTGAGCGATGCCCTGAATCCGCGGCTGCGTCAGCGCACCTGACGCCCGGAGAGGACATGACCTCAGCACGGCAAGCGGTGGTCAAGCGGATCTGGCGCTCGCGTGAGCTCACGAGCGATCTGTCCGAGCTCTGCGCGCTCGGTAGGCCGCGCTGTTCGCCTGCTGTCTCGTGACTCCGGATCAGCGAACCGTCGGACGCGCGTGGGGCCGCCGGAAGCGGAGGAAGGGCCTTGATGGTCTTCCCCTTCCTCTGCTCGGCAAGGCGCAACTCATAGAGGGACTGTAGATTCAACCAGAACTCGGGGCTGGTGCGGGGCGTGCCATGTGTCCTCCCATATTGGCAGGCTTGTGAGAAAGCGGTCCCGCTCTACGACGCGATCTCTCGCAGCCGTCTTTCCAGATGCCTCCGCTCGGCCTCGTTGCTCACCAGCTCGAGGGCGCGTCGGTATGACTCGGCGGCCTCGGCGGGGCGGCCCACCCGGCGCAGCAGCTCAGCCCGGGCGACGGGCAGCAGGTGATATCCGGCGAGCTCGCCGCGGTGGTCGAGCTCGTTAACCAGAGCGAGGCCGCGCTCGATCTCGCCCGACATCGCGATCGCCACGGCCAGGTTGAGCTCGACCACGGGGGTTGGGTGCACGCGCACGAGCACGCCGTACAGCGCGGCGATCTGCGTCCAATCGGTGGCGGTGGCGGTGCGGGCTTGCGCGTGGAGGGCCGCGATCGCCGCCTGCAGGGCATATGACCCCGGCGGCCGGCCGCCCTCGCGCAGAGAGGCCTCGACCAGCTCCGCGCCCTCGTCGATCTGCGCGCGGTCCCACCGGGTTCGGTCCTGATCCTCGAGCAGCACGATGTCTCCCGACCCGTCCAGGCGTGTCTCGCGCCGCGAGTCGTGCAGCAGCATGAGGGCGAGCAGGCCCTTCGGCTCGGCACGCGCGGGCAAGAGCTCGACGAGCATGCGCCCGAGCCGGATTGCCTGCTCGCACAGCTCGCGCCGCACCAGCCGCGCGCCGAAGGTGGCGGTGTAACCCTCGTTGAACACGAGATAGACCACGATCATCACGGCCTCGAGCCGTGCGGTGAGGGCATCGTCGAGCGGGACCTCGTAGGGAATGCGGGCGTCGCGGATCTTGGCCTTGGCTCGCACGATCCGCTGCGCCATGGTGGGCGCGGGCACCAGGAAGGCGTGCGCGATCTCCTCGGTGGAAAGACCCCCGAGTGTGCGCAGGGTGAGGGCCACCTGCGCCTCCGTCGCGAGCGCCGGATGGCAGCACGTGAAGATCAGCCGGAGCCTGTCCTCAGGCACGGGCGCCTCCTCGTCATCAGCCGACAGCGGGGCCAAGAGCTCGAGATGACGGGCGATCTCGTCCTGCTTGTGCGCGAGGCGGGTGCGACGGCGGAGCCGATCGATCGCCTTGTGACGCGCGGTCCCGATGAGCCAGGCCACCGGATTCGCCGGCGGGCCGGCCGCGGGCCATTGCTCGAGCGCTGCCTCGAACGCCTCCTGCAGCGCCTCCTCGGCCACATCGAAATCGCCGAGCAGCCGAATCAGCGTGGCCAGGATCCGGCCGTACTCCGTGCGAAAGATCTCCTCGATGCGCATGGCCGCTCGGTAGGAAGGCTACCCCACCGGGCGCCCGGTTGCCACGCGAAGGCTACTGTGGTGGCCCCTCCCTGATGGGCCGCACCTCGATCGAGAGACCGCCCCGCAGCAACGGGTGCTGGGCGACGATGGCGAGCGCCTCGTCGAGGTTCTTGGCCTCCACGATGCCGTAGCCGCCCAGCTGCTCCTTGGTCTCGGCGAACGGGCCGTCCGTCATGACCGCCTTGCCGTTCTTCATCCGCACGGTGGTGGCCGTCGTGGTCGGCTGCAACGGCTCGCCGCCCTGGTACAAGCCGCGCTTCCGGAGCTCCTCGCTATACTCGACGGCCTCCTGGTAGATCGCGCCCTTTTCCTCCACGGACTTCTCGTCCCACTTCGCGTCCCAGTAGATCAGCAGCATGTAGCGCATGCCGGAGGGTGTCCTTTCTGGCTACGGCTGGTCAACCCGTCTTCGCCACATGCTCCTCGAGGCGCCCGAGGGTCTGCTTGGCGCCCTCGACGGCCCCGAACACCTTCACCGCCTGGTCACGCTCCGCCGCCGTCTCGAAGAGCATTCGCATGGTGAGCTTGGTCTTGCCGCCTTCCTCGTCGAAGGTCGCCGTGACGTGAAACATCGGGCCCGACACATGGGAGTAGACGAGGCGCTCGGGTTTCACGATCTCGTCAAAGACGATCTTGTTCTTGTAGTCGCCGCCATCGGGGCCGTGCATGACGAACCGCCACACGCCACCCGGCCTCACGTCCATCTCGTGAATCGTGTTCGTGAAGCCATTCGGCCCCCACCATTGCGCCACCTGCTTTGGATCGATCCACGCCTCGAACACGCGCTCCCGCGGGGCATCGACGACCCGCGTGGTGACGATCTCTCGATCGGCGGTGTTCGTCGCGCCGGCGAGATACTCGGCGAGACGGTCGAAGCTCTCGGACACGCCATCCCGCATGCCCGTCTCGAGCGCCGCGTCGCGAGCCTCCTTCGATGGGTAGAGAATCGTGTTCGTGATCGTCGTCTTGCCGTTCTCCTCGATGAGGGTCAGCTTGTTGAGCGTTTCGGGCCAGTCGCCCCCCCACGACTCGGTGGAGACGAGCCGCTCGGGTGGCGCGATCTCTCGATACACGCCGCGCATCCCCATCTCGGTGCCGTCGGAACGGCGCCAGACGAAGTGCCACGCCCCGCCCGGGCGGAGGTCGATCTCGCAGACGGGCATGGTCCAGCCGCTCGGGCCCAACAGCCAGTGCGGTACGTGCTCGGGTTTGGTCCAGGCCTCGAAGACGAGCGGGCGCGGCGCGGCGACCACACACGTCATGACGATCTCCCGATCCGACGGCGTCGTGAATGTCGTGGCGCGGACCCTATCTGCCCTGGCCATGAGTCCTCTCCTCTCAGTGGGCCACGCTCGGACTCAGCGCCATGGGAACCTGGCGGGGCGGGCGGAAGGTGAACGCGATGGCCACGGCCCCGAGGCCGATGCCAAACGAGCCCATGTAGAGCCAGAAGTAGCTGCCCCAGGCGTCGTAGAGCCACCCGCCCGCCCACGGCCCGAGCGACATGCCCAGCGTGGACACGAAGGCGACGGCGCCGAAGGCCGTGCCCATGATCCGCGCGCCGAAGTACTCCCGCACGAGGATCGCGTAGAGCGGCATGACGCCACCGTAGGCGAAGCCGAACATCAGGGCGAGTCCGTAGAAGCTGACGAGATCGCGCGTGAACACGTACAGGCTGACGGCCACCGCTTGAATGGCCAGTCCGACGATGAGCGTGCGCTTGGCCCCGACGCGGTCGGCCACGAGGCCGCAGACGATCTTGCCGCTCAGCGAGGCCAGGCCGGCCACGCTCAGCACCGTGGCGGCGGCCATGACCGGGATGCCGTGGTCGATCGCGTGGGTGACCATGTGAAAGATCGGGCCCGAGTGGGCGCCGCAGCACGCGAAGTACGCGAGCGCGATGGCGGCGAACTGCGGCGTGCGAAGGGCCTGCCCCACCGTGAACTCGCGCCCATCAGCGCCCGCTGTCGCCGCCGAGCCTACTCTGTGCGCCGCCGCCGGCTCGCGCACGAGCAGCGCCGAGGGAACGATGACGAGCAGCGCGATCTCGCCGAGCACGAGCATGGCCGTGCGCCAGTCGTACGCGGAAATCATCCAGCGCGCGAGGGGCCCCATCACCGAGGAGCCCAGGCTCAGCCCCGCCGACACCAGGGCGACGGCGAGGCTACGATGGGCCGTGAACCAGCGGGTGGTCGTGGCCGTCATGGGCACGTACAAGCTGCCCGTGGCCACGCCCACCAGGACGCCGAAGAGGATCTGAAACTGGCCGAGGGTGGCCGCCTGGCTCGCCGTCGCCAGCCCGAGGCCGAGCAGGACGCCTCCGCAGAGCACGACGGCGCGCGTGCCGAAACGGTCGGAAAGCGCGCCCCACATGAACGTGCCGATGCCCATGCAGAGCCAGTTGAGCGTGGCGGCCGTCGAGATGCCCGCCCGTGACCAGCCCATGGTCTCCGCCATGGGCTGCAGGAAGATGCTGAGCGAGAGCATCGCCCCGAAGCCGACGCACGTGACGACGATGCCCGCTCCGACGATCACCCAGCCGTAGAAGACCTTCATGCCGTTACGGGCTGCAGGAGCTGGACCAGGTTCCCTTCGGGATCCTTCAAGGTCGCGATCCGCACGTTGTTGTAGTCCGTCGGATCCTCGACGAACTCGACCCCGGCGTCCTTCAAGCGCTTCCAGTCCGACCTGACGTCGTCGGTCGTGAGGGCGACCATGTGCCGCGCCGGGTCGGCATTGCGGCCGCGCACCTCACTGTGCGTACCCAGGGCGAGTGCCGGCGCCCCCAGGTCGCCCAGCACGACGAACCCTGGGGTCTGGATCCCCACCTTGAGGCCCAGCACATCACGATAGAACGGCAGCAAGTTGCCCAGATCCTCGCTCCAGATCGATGCCCCGCGCAGCCCCTTGATCATGGCCGTCTGCTCCTTTCGCCCAGCAGTGTCCATCCTGCGTGCGGTGACGAGCGCCTCAGCTGCCGATGGTCTTTCGGATACTACCGAAATGGTCGTCGATGTGTCCGAGAAGAGCCCGGGTGACCATCTCCTCCGCGCTCATGGGCGGCGCGCCCGTGAACACCGTGCCGCGCTTGCCGAGCTGCTCGTCGGAGAGGCCGCGGAGCATCGCGACCGCCTTGGCCGCCCCCTGCTTGTGCAGCGCGATCGTCTCCGCCTTGGTGCAGCCCGCGTGCTCCACCGCATGCTTGGCGTTCATCTCGTCCAGCATCTCCATCGTGAAGTGCGGCATGGCCTGGCCGTCGGCGATGGTCTTGACGATGTTGGCGATCGGTTCGTGGGCGCCCGCGACGTGGTGCGCCGTCACGCCCACCGTCCACTTCTCCGCGGCCGTGGTCTTCTTCCAGTCGGCCTCGCTCAGCTTCTCCAGCACGCTCGTGGCCTCCTGCACCTTGGTCTCGTACTGCTTGGCGAACGCTTCTGCCTTCGCTCCCATGGTGTCCTCCTCGGTAGATGGGTGTGGTGATTGACGACGATGCGTAGGCCTTCAGCGCATTCGATGGTGGCGGAGGCGCCGGGGATTCCGCCCTGCTGGTCGTATGTGTCTCATCACCTATTAATCGAATGGGGAAGGTCAAGATCGACATCCCCGGCGAAAAACTCCACACCGCGATCAGGTCTTACATTCCGACACTCTCGCCTCTCGGCCTCCCCCTCACCCTGCCCTCTCCCCCTGTGGGGGCGAGGGATCAAAACTAAATCCCTCTCCCTCGGCGAGGGAGAGGGTTGGGTGAGGGTGGCGTTGTCTCGCGAATAGCCCAGGTTAGTCGTCGATGGCCTGGTAGGCCCCGGTCCAGAAATCCAGGCAAACGCTGGGAGGGCTGGGAGAGGTCCAGGCGCGTGCACTTCTCCTCGCCGGCTCACCAGGGTGACCAGGCCGGGCATCTCCCCCCGCTCGACATGGCCCGCCATGACGCCGTGCAGGCGGTCGAGCCGTGCCTTGGACAATCCTCCCGCGGTCATCGCCGGCCTCCTTCCACCACCGCCTTCATCTGGGCCAGGCCCCGCTCGAAGGCCCCGCCGATCATCTTGTCCATGCTCATGAAGAGCTGCATAGCCTTGGCCACGAAATTCTTTTGGCCGGTCATCGTCCAGGTGACGGCGGTCTGCTCGCCCCGAGGCTCGAAGGTGAACTCGGCGATGTTGGTGCCCCGGAAGGGCTTCTCGAAGTCGAGCTTGATCCGGATCAGCTCGCTCGGCCGGCTCTCCGTCATCGTCATGCGCCCTTCACCCACCTGGCTGTTGCCGACCCACGCGTACGTCGCCCCCGTGCCCGAGGGCGCGCCCTCGTAGCTGCGCCTCATCCCGGGGTCGAGCTTCTCCCAGGGTGACCACGCCACCCAGTTGTGGAAATCGTTCACCTGCGCGAATACGGCCGAGGGCGGGGCGGCGATGGTGGCCGTCCGCGTGACGCGGAAACTGGACGGCTGCAGGGCCACCACCACCACGAGCCCGACCACGATCACCGCGATGGCAATCAGGACCTTCCAAAACATCGGACTTCGTCTCCTTTCGATCGGGTAATCCTTTCTCATCGCTCTCCCGGTCAATGTTTCCATCTCGGTCCTCGCGATTCATCCTTTAGTCGAGCGGCGGCGGCGGATTTCGACAAGTGCTCGCACCAGGCCTCTCAAGCAAGCATACTGGCCCTGTCGATCCCGCTCCTCTCGTTCGACGATTGTGTAGAAGCGCGATCCACAAACCCGGACCCCAAGGAGATAGACCGATGCGATTCATGCTGCTGGTCAAGGCCGACAAGAACTCCGAGGCAGGCGTGCTGCCGCCCAAGGAGCTCTTCGCCGAGATGGGCAAGTTCAACGAGGAGATGGTCAAGACCGGCGTGATGCTGGCCGGCGAGGGTCTCCAGCCGACTTCCAAGGGCGCGCGCATCTCGTACACGCGCGGCGAGCCCAAGGTGACCGACGGGCCCTTCCCTGGCGCCAGGGATCTCGTGGCCGGCTTCTGGCTGATCCAGGTGAAGTCGAAGCAAGAGGCGATCGACTGGGCCTCGCGCGCCCCCTTCGGCGAGGGCGCGGAGGTCGAGATTCGCCAGGTCTTCGAGGCCTCCGACTTCCCGCCCGAAGTCTTCTCGTGCGAAGACGCCGCGCGCGAGCAGGCCCTGCGCGACGAGCTCCAGCGCAAGGCCTCCAAGGCGTAGCGCCTCTCCCCGCCCCCTCACCCTGCCCTCTCCCCAGAGGGGAGAGGGATACCAAGAGCTCCTGAAATCCCTCTCCCCCGTTGGGGGGAGAGGGCGGCAGTTCGAGCTGAGACGCTCGCCTCGAGCGAAGAGGCGAGGGCTGAGTAAGATAAGGGGGTGAGGCGTTCTTAGCGCTGCCTCAACGGGATGAGCGCCTTCAGCCGCTCCTCACGCAGGTAGAGCCCAAGCCAGACGAGGATGCCGAGTATGATCTGCATGTAGATGGGGTCCCCGATTCGCCAATGCGTGCAGATCGTCCCCCCGATGAATCCCGTCAACAGAATCGCCCCCAGCACCGACGTGACCGGAATGAGATAGATCACCGCGCACGAGAGCTCGATCACCGCCAAGGGCAGCCGCATCGCCTCAGGCAATCCCAGGCTCGCCATCCCTTGCGTCACCTCGGCGCCGCCCTTCACCTTCAGCAAGGCGCTGAACACGAAGACCAGCGCAACCAGGATCGAAATAACCCGCCCGATCCACACCACCGTTCCGCTCGCCGCCACTCTGTACCTCCTCCAGAAGTGATCGATCCTCCAGATCCCCCTTTCGTGTTACCCGCCGGCCATGGCCCCCACGATCAGCAAAGGCTCACCCCCCGTCGCCACCGCCTCGGGCAGCGGAGCGTCCGGCGACTCGTTGGAGAAATCCTGCTCGCAGGCGAAGAAGCGCACGAAGGCCCGCCGCTGCTGCGTCATCTGATCCCGGATGGTCCCGCGCAGCATCGGATAGGCGGCCTCGAGCGCGTCCAGCACCGAGCGCTGCGTCACCAGCCCCTCGACCCCCAGCTTGACCTCGCCGTCGACGCGGGCGAGCGTGCGGAGATGGGCGGGCAGCACCACGCGGATGATCATGGCAGCGTCTGGGCCTCGACGGAGACCACGGAGGGCAGATCGCGCACGATCGCCGTCCAGCTATCCCCGCCATCCGCCGAGCCGTACACCTGCCCGCCCGTCGTCCCGAAGTACACCCCGCACGGATCCAGCGTGTCCACGCTCATCGCATCGCGCAGCACGTTGACGTAGCAGTCGCGCTGCGGCAGGCCCTTCGTGAGGGCCTCCCACTCGTGGCCGCCCGTGCGGCTGCGGTACACGCGCAGCTTGGCGTCGGGCACGTAGTGCTCCGAGTCGCTCTTGATCGGCACCACGTAGATGGTCTCCGGCTCGTGCGCGTGCACGTCGATGGGGAAGCCGAAGTCGGTCGGCAAGTTGCCGCTGACCTCCCGCCACGACTCCCCGGCGTCGTCACTGCGCATGACGTCCCAGTGCTTCTGCATGAACAGCACGCCCGGCCTCGATGGGTGCATCGCGATGCGGTGCACGCAGTGGCCCACTTCGGCATTCGGGTCGGGGATGCCCTCGGACTTGAGCCCGCGGTTCATCGGCCGCCACGTCTTGCCCGTATCATCAGAGCGAAACACGCCCGCCGCCGAGATGGCGATGAAGATCCGTCCAGGATGGCTCGGATCCAGCAGGATCGTGTGCAGGCACATGCCCCCCGCCCCCGGCTGCCAGGCCGGCGCCGACTTGTGCGTGCGCAGCCCGGCCAGCTCCTGCCAGCTCTGCCCGCCGTCGCTCGAGCGGTACAAGGCCGCGTCCTGGATCCCCGCGTAGACCGTGTCCGGATCGTTCAGCGAGGGCTCGAGATGCCAGACCCGCACGAACTCGAAGGGCCGCGGCGTGCCGTCGTACCACAGATGCGTGCCGGGTTCCCCCTCGTACACGAACTTGTTTCCCACCGGCTCCCACGTCTTGCCCCCGTCGTGGGAGCGCTGGATCAGCTGCCCGTGCCAGCTCGTGTGCTGCGCGGCATACAGGCGATTCGGATCAGCCGGCGAGCCCTTGAGGTGATAGAGCTCCCAGCCCCCGAAGTGAGGGCCGCTCACCTCCCACCGCTCACGCTTGCCATCCGCCGTCAGGACGAAGGCCCCCTTACGCGTGCCCACCAGTAGCCGTACTCCGCTCATTTTCTTACTCCTTCCCGGGCCTCCCGCCCGTTCGCGCAGACGATGTCATCGGTTCTTCCCTCATACCTAGTCGAACGAGGGGCTCGAGAATCGACAGGCTAAGGAGAAGATCTCTCCCTGGCCGGGGCTCCCGATTCCGCGCCCCGTGGGAAGAAGGGACCGGATCCTCGCGGGAGCAGCCAGGGAAGGCGTGAGCGACTCAGCCGCCGATTGATGCCCCCCGAAATGCTCGTCGACATGGTTGACGAAGCCGCATATCAGGAGCTGCCCCGCGCTCATGGGCGGCAACCCCACGAACACGGTACCACTGCGCGCAAGCTGCTCCCCGGAGAGGCCGCGCACCACCGCCGTCAACGCCACTCTAGGCGTTGTCTTGATGCCGTCGCAACCTTGCAGAGCGGGCCGCATCCGCGTTAGCTTGGCCCCACCCATGAACAGCTCCGTCGTGACGCTGGTCGGAGTGTCGAAAGCCTACGGCCGCGTGGTCGCTGTCGACAGCGTCTCGCTCGAGGTCGCGGAAGGCGAGTTCGTCACCCTCCTGGGGCCGAGTGGCTCGGGCAAGACCACCACGCTCATGCTGATCGCGGGGTTCGAGCGCCCGACGGCCGGGGAGATCCTGATCCGCGGCGAATCCGTGGTCGGGCGGCCACCAGAGAAGCGCGGCATCGGCATGGTCTTCCAGAGTTACGCGCTGTTCCCGCACATGACCGTCTTCGACAACGTCGCCTTCCCCTTGCGGACGCGCCGGCTGGCCGGCGAGGAGGTGAGCCGGCGGGTCGCGGAGGCCATCGAGGCGGTGCGGATGACCGGCCTGGGCGACCGCTATCCTCGCCAGCTCTCGGGGGGCCAGCAGCAGCGAATCGCGCTGGCCCGGGCCATCGTCTATCGTCCCTCGCTCCTGCTGATGGACGAGCCGTTGGGCGCGCTGGACAAGAAGCTTCGCGAGGAGATGCAGGAGGAGCTGAAGAGCCTGCAGCGCGAGATGGGCATCACCACCCTCTACGTCACGCACGATCAGCAGGAGGCCCTCGCCCTCTCGGACCGGGTGGCCATCATGAACGGCGGCCACCTCGTGCAGGTGAGCGCGCCGCTGGCTCTCTACGAGCAGCCCGCCACCGACTTCGTGGCCGGCTTCCTGGGCGAGGTCAACCTGGTGGACGGCATCGCGACGAGCATGGCGGCGGGTCTCGTGCGGGTCGAGATTCACGAGGGCCTCGAGGTCTCGGCGCTCGGGCCGCCGCTCAGCCCGGGCAAGCCCGTGCGTCTGTCCATCAGGCCGGAGCGCTTCGACATCGGGACGGCGGCGCGGGGCGGTCCCAATGCCTGGCGTGGGCGTGTGCGTGAGGTGGCGTTCTACGGGGAGCTCGTGCGCTACAAGGTGGAAGTGCGGTCGGGCCTCTTCCTCAGAGTGACGCAGCCATTTCGCGGGCAAGAGGGCCTTTTTTCGGTAGGCCAGGAGATCTGGCTTGTCTCGAGAGCCGAAGACTGGCGGCTCTTCCCATGAGGGCGCGATCGAGCTGGGGGCAGGGGCTGGCGCTGGTCGGGCCCGCCTTCGTCCTGCTGCTCGCCGTGTACCTGTATCCGCTGGCGCGGCTCCTCGTCTTGAGCCTCACCGGCGGCGACGGCGCGCTCGGGTTCGGGGCCTATCGCCGATTCCTGGAGAGCTCGGTGTACGTGGGCGTGCTGCTGCGCACGTTTCGCATCAGCCTGGTGGTGACGGTGGTGTGTCTGATGGTGGCCTATCCGGTCAGCTTGGTGCTGAGCCGCGCGGGGTCGTTGACCCTTCGCGTTCTCATGGTCTTCGTGTTGCTGCCGCTGTGGACCAGCATCCTGGTGCGGACCTATGCGTGGATGGTGCTCCTGCAGGCCAACGGCGTGGTCAACAATCTCCTCCGGCGGCTCAACGTGATCGACGAGCCGCTCCGCCTCATGTACAACGAGACGGGCGTGGTCATCGGGATGGCGCAGGTACTGCTGCCGTTCGCCATCCTGCCCGTGTACGCCTCGCTGCGGAACATCGATCCTCGCCTGCCCGCGGCGGCCCGGATCATGGGCGCGGGGCCGTGGCGGCGCTTCCTGTCGGTGACGCTGCCCCTCAGCCTGCCGGGGGTGGCGGCGGCGGGGCTGCTCGTCTTCGTCCAGGCGCTCGGCTTCTTCATCACCCCGGCGCTCTTGGGAGGCTCGCGGGTGATCACGCTCGCCATGGTCATCGAGACGCAGGTGGTGGATCTGCTCGACTGGGGCCTTGCCTCGGCGGTGGCGATGGTGCTGCTCGTGGTGACGGTCATCCTCGTGGTGGGCTACGACCGGCTGCTCGGGCTGGACAAGGTGTGGGCGTGATGGAGGAGCGCACGCATCCGCTGCTGTGGCTTGCCACCGGCCTTGCCTGTGCCTACCTGGCCGTGCCCAGCCTGCTGGTCATCGTCATGTCGTTCAGCGGCGGGCTCTTCCTGGAATTTCCGCCGAGCGCGCTGTCCATGCGCTGGTACCACGTGTACTGGTCGAGCGGGTCGTGGCTGAACGCGACCGTGCGCAGCCTCGAGGTGGCGCTGGCCGTCACGGCGCTCGCGACCTCGCTGGGGACGCTGGCCTCCATCGCGCTGGTGCGCCTCGCCGTGCCCGGCAAGAGTGGGCTCCGGGCCCTGGTGGTCTCGCCGATCGTGGTGCCGACCATCGTGCTGTCGATCGGCCTCTACAGCGTCTACGCGCGCTGGCGGCTCATCGGGACGGCCGGCGGACTGGTGCTGGCCCACAGCGTGCTCGCCCTGCCCTTCGTGGTGCTGAACGTCACCGCCGTGCTCTACAAGCTGGACCGGTCGCTGGAGCGCGCCGCCCGCAGCCTCGGCGCCGGTCCGCTGCGCACGTTCGCGCAGGTGATGCTGCCGCTGCTCTGGCCGGGCATTGCCAGCGGAGCGATCTTCGCGTTCCTGACATCGTTCGACGAGATCGTGATCGCCATGTTCGTGTCGGGCTCGAATCCCACCTTGCCCAAGCTCATGTTCGACGGGATCCGGTACGAGCTCAACCCGGTGGTGGCCGCGGTCTCGAGCCAGCTCATCATCGTGACAGCCCTGGCGCTGCTAGGCTCGGCATGGCTACGCCGGCGGACGGATCAGACGAGCCGATAGACGATTCACCCACGCGGGGCGGCGCATGGCCGCCCGAGAAGGAGCCAGACATGGGTAGCAGGCTCTCGAGACGGGATTTCCTGAAGACCTCGGCGGGATCGCTGGCCATGACGGGGGTGATGGGTCGGACGACACGGGCGGCCGCGGCGAGCGAGCTGGTCATCGTGGGCTGGGGCGGAGCGCACGAGGAATCGCTCAAGAAGGCCGTGTACGATCCCTTCACCGCCGCCACGGGCATCAAGATCAAGCAGGTGAGCGCCACGAACCAGCTGGCCATGCTCAAGGCCCAGGTCCAGAACAACAACCCGGAGTGGGACATCATCCAGCCCGGCAGCGCCTGGCTCTGGCGCGGCACCCAGGACGGCCTCTACGAGAAGCTCGACAGCGGCGTGGTCAACCGGGGCGAGATGTACAGCCCGGCTCTTCACTCGCACGGGATCGCCTTCGAGGTCTACGCCGTCGACATCGCCTACAACACCAAGCGCTTCCCCACCGGCTCGCACCCGAAGAGCTGGGCCGAGCTGTGGGACCTGAAGAAGTTCCCGGGCCGGCGCACCGGCCCGGGGTGGACGCCGCGCGACAACTTCGAGGCCGCCGTCATGGCGGCCGGCGTGCCCCCGGCCAAGGTCTACCCCATCGACACCAAGCTCGCCTTCGCCAGGCTGGCCGACATCAAGCCGCAGATGACGTGGTGGCAGTCGGGCGCCCAGTTCGCCCAGCTCTTCTCTGACGAGGAGGTCCTGCTCGGCTACGGGTGGGGCGCGCGCGTGGTCGTGCTCGCCCGCGAGGGCAAGCCGCTGGCCGTCGAGCTGAACAACGCGATCCTCGATCAGACCTTCTACGCCGTCTCGAAGATCTCGAAGAACAAGGAGGCGGCCATGAAGTTCATCAGCTTCGCCTCCCAGACCAAGCCCCAGGCCGAGCGGCCCCTTCTCTACCCCCACGGCCCCACCAACCGCGCGGCCTGGGGGCAGCTCGACGCCAAGGCCAAGCGGGATATCGTCAACTACGATCTGCCCAGCGTGCTCCTGCGCAACCCCGAATGGTGGATGGACAACGAGACGGCGCTGCTCGAGCAGTGGAAGAAGTTCCTGGCCGCCTAGGAAGCTCGGAGGGGGGCTCCGCCCCCCTTCCGAAACCTCCCCCCGACCCGATTGCGCCGGCGGAGCCGGCGCTCGAAGCGTAACATTCTGCTCGCGAGGGCACGAGAATTACTCGGAC